>NZ_JBITIH010000013.1:142409-211972 GCF_044458865.1 Micromonospora sp. NPDC050417 | reverse complement strand
GGCCCCCCCGGCCCGGGGGGCGGGCGGGCCCCGGGCCGGGGGGGGGGGGCGGGGGGGGGGGGCCCGCGCGCCCCCCCCCCCCCCCGCCCCCCGGGCGGCCCCCCCCCCCCCCCCCCCCCCCCCCCCCCCCCGCCGTTTCGCGCGGCTCTACTGGTACCTGCCGACGCAGGTCGCGGCGGCGCCGGTGGTGGGGCCGGTCGCGGAGAAACCGTCACGGAACGCCTGGACCCGGGCGAAGCCGGACGGGACGCTGGCACCGTCCACGTCGGCCGCGATCACACTGTCCGGGGTGAGCATCTCGGCCACCGCCTCGTCCAGGTCGCCCGGGGAGAGTTGCAGCGCCGCACCCCGGCCGGCGACGATCGCGCCCGCCCACACCCCGGTCAGACAGGCCGTACGTTGGGCGGCGGCGAGCCCCCGCAGCGGGTAACCCGCCGACCGCTGGAGCGAGAGCGCGTACCGCGAGGCGACCTCGGCGAAGGCGGCGAAGTCGCCGATGCCGCCCCGGTTGCCCCGCTGGGGGGCGGTGCCGATACGGACCAGGTCGTCGAGGTCGAGTCCGATGGTGTCGCTGCTCGGGCAGTAGGAGGCCGGTGAGGTCCGGCGGGCGTCGGGGCAGTCGGGCGCCCCCACGACGATCGCCGGCGGTCGCGCACCGCTGGATTCGAACACGGCACGCAGGGTGGTCTGCAACGCCGTCAGCGCGCTCCGGTCGTCCACCCGCAGGTTCCCCGCGTCCCCGTCGACCGTCTCCTGGTCACCGCTGGCCTGCTGGGTGATCCGGTCACGTACCTCGGCCTCGTTGATCCGGGCACACCGGACGGGTCCGTCACCGAACCCGAGCTGGAACGCCGACACCCGGTCGAAGGCGTTGCCGTGCGCGCCCTCGGCGTCGAATCCGGTGCCGGCCGAGTCGCGGATGAAGAAGAGGGTGGAGAGGATCTGGTTGAGTCCCGGGCCGGTGGAGATCTGGAAGTGCGGCGCGTTGCCCTCTGCCACCCATCGGAAGAAGTTGCCCGCGTAGCAGTCGGCCTGCTGTTCCTTGACGATGGAGCTGGTCTGCGCGGTGATGCCGCTGGCCGTACCGAGCCGGAACTGCACCGCGTGCCCCAGTTCGTGGGCCAGGACGGCGACCACCGACATCGGTCCGAAGGAGTCGTTGAGCGTGGGGAGCAGTTCCCCCCGGTCCCAGGCGACCGTGTCGTCCCCGGCGCAGTAGAAGGCGTTCACCAGGCCGGCGGTGCTGGCCTGACACACCTCCACCCCGGCGCCACCGGAGTCGTACGAGATCAGCCGTCCGATCGGTTCGAACCGCTTCCCGAAACTCGCTGGAAGCTGCTCGGACCAGTACCTCTGTACGTCGTCGACGGCGTTGAGGGCGAGTTGGTCGATGGGTCCGCGGTCCCCGCCGGACGCGGTGAGTCGCGAGTTACCGACCCCGGGCCGGGGACCGCTCTCGCCGGTGGTGATCTCCAAGCCGGCGACCTTGGTCGAACTCCAGCGTTCGACGCCGCCGGTGCCGGCGACGGACCGGGTGCAACCCGCCAGCAGGGTGACCGCCAGCAGGAGCGTCCCCCATCTGATCCGATGAGCGTTCCGCGTCATGTTCACACACCATCCCGAGGTTGTCGTGTCACGTGGGTGGGCACCGGTACGACAGACGGGTGCGCGGGGCTGGCGAAGGCCAGTCCGGCACACCCGTCCGTCGAACTACTGATCAGCCTGTCGGCCTGTCGTTCAGCCGAGGAAGACCGAGGCGATGGCGTTGTCGAAGTTGACCTTGGAGAGGTCCCGTACGTCACCGTTGATGACCAGTGAACGCCCCTTGCAGTTCGCCTCGGACCAGATCTTGAGCGAGCCGGGGGCGGCCACCGAGGAGGTGACCCCGGGACGGCTGAGGTTCTGGCAACCGCTGCCGGAGACGCCCTGGGAGGCACCGTTGTCGCTGAAGTTGGCGTCGTCGAAGAGAACCGCGCTGGTGGCCGGGGTCGCCTGCGGGGCATCGGCCTCCGGTGCGTCGTTGCCACCGGCGGGCACACCGGCCTTGGTGCCGGTCGGCGTCACACCGAACCAGGTGCCGCCCACACCCTGGCCGAGGGTGTCGCCGCGCTTGGTGTCCTTGGCGAAACGGTAGACCGGCCAGCCGCCGATGGTGACCTGACGGGTGCCGTCAGCGCGCTTGACCGTGCCGATCGCCGACTTCTTGATGCCGGCGATGAAAATCTTGCCGCCGGGTGCGACGGTGACCGGCGGCCAGGTGACCGCGCAGTCGCCGTTGCAGTTCGACTTGGACGGGTTGGCGGTGTCCTTGTCGAACCGGTAGAGGGTCAGCCCAGCACCGTTGACCACGACCGGGTCGAGGTCGCCGGCCCTGCTCGCGGTGAGCTGGACCCACTTCTGCGCCGACTGCAGCGCGGCGCCGGTCGCGGCGCCGCCGTTGGGGACCGCCCAGTCGCCGGTGCCGGCCGGGGAGTTGTTCGACTTCGCGGTGCCCGAGAGCAGGGACAGGTCGGTGCCCGCCCCGTCGCCCTGGCCGGACGCCTGGGTGGTGGCCTGGGTGGTCGTCTGGGCTGCCGGGGCCGGCACGGCCGGGTCGGAGCCGCAGGCCGAGAGCATCGCCACGCCAGCCGTCATGAGGACAGCAAAGGGCACGAGGTGCTTGCGCAACATTTGATTTCTCCAGTGGTCTACCCGGTTCCAGCACATCCGGAAGCCGTTCGGAGTCCACACGGAGCCCACGCGAAAACGGTTCAGTCCGTTCTCGACGTGGTGGGCGTCACGCCCGGCGCGCTCAGCCCACCTCGGCGAGGAACCGGGCGAGCCGCCCACTGCGCGGCGCCTCGAACACCTCGGCCGGCGGGCCGGCCTCGACCACGCGCCCTCGGTCCATGAAGACGACCTGGTCCGCGACCCGGCGCGCGAAACCCATCTCGTGGGTGACCACCACCATCGTCATCCCCTGCGCCGCCAGGTCCGCCATCAGCGCCAGCACGCCCTTGACGAGTTCGGGGTCGAGCGCCGAGGTCGCCTCGTCGAAGAGCATCACCCGCGGCGACATCGCCAGCGCACGGGCGATCGCGACCCGTTGCTGTTGACCGCCGGAGAGCTGGGCGGGACGTACGTCGGCCTTGTGCCGCAGGCCGACGATGTCGAGTTGACGCAAGCCCAACTCGGCCGCCTCGTCGGCCGGAAGCCTTCTGAGCTGTCGGAGCGCCAACGTGATGTTGCGCAGCACGGTCAGGTGCGGGAAGAGGTGGAACCCCTGGAAGACCATGCCGATCCGCTGCCGCAACAGGTCCGGGTCCTGTCGCAGCACACTCTCCCCGTCGAGGAGCACGTCGCCACGGTCCGGCTCCAGCAGCCGGTTGAGCGTACGCAGCAGAGTGGACTTGCCCGAGCCGGAGGGGCCGATGACGCAGGCCGTCTCACCCCGTCCGACGTCGAGGTCGACACCGCGCAGCACCTGGTGACGCCCGAAGGAGAGGTGGATGTCCCGAGCCGCCAGACTGAGCGACTCGTACGAGGTCGGGACCGTGGTTCGTTCCCGCTGTTGGTCCCGCTCAGTCACGACCCACTCCTGTGTCCACCGTGGCCGGCGCTCCGGCCGCTTCGTACGTCTCGGGCTCCTCGTCCGTGTCGCCGACCGGCCCCTGCCGCAGCCGCCGGTCGATCCAGTTGACCAGGTGGGTCAGTGGCACGGTGATCACCAGGTAGAGCAGGCCGGCCAGCAGCAGGGCGGACTCGTTGCCGGTGTTGGCGGCATGGTCCTGGCCGATCCGGAACAGGTCCCGTTCGCTGGCCAACAGCCCGAGGAAGTAGACCAGGCTGGAGTCCTTGATCAGCGCGATGAGCTGGTTCACCCAGGCCGGCAGGATCCGGCGTACCCCCTGCGGGATGATCACCAGTCGCATCGCGGTCCGGTGGGACAGACCCAGCGCCCGACTCGCCTCAAGCTGGCTGGCCTCGACGCTCTGGATGCCGGAGCGGAAGATCTCACCGATGTACGCGGCGGCGATCAGCGACAGCGCGAGAATGCCGAGAGGGTACGGGTTCGGCCCCCACCATGCCATGCCGAGCGGCGCGAGCCCCACGCCGATGAGCAGGATGGTGACGGCTGCCGGCAGGCCCCGGAACACGTCCGTGTAGACCCGCGCGGGCCAGCGCAGCCAACGGGTCCGAGCCAGGCCAGCGACGGCGAGCAGCATCCCGAGCAGGGTGCCCAGGACCGCCGAGACGGCCGCCAGCAGCAGCGTGTTCCGGAGGCCGATCGTGAGCATCTCGGGTAGGGCTTCGCGCATCGACCCCAGGTCGAAGAACGTCTCCCAGAGCGTCTTGAGGGTGTCCATCGCCTTACCTGTCTCGGACCCGTTGGGCGTTCACCGGTCGGTCAGGCCGACGGAGTGGCTGTGGGAGTGGTCGACGGGCCGGCCTTGACCGGTGGGAACGCGACGTCGCCACTGCCGGGCTTGAAGGTGTCCGGGACCGGACGACCGGGGTAGTACTGCTCCTGGAGCCGGGTCCAGGTGCCGTCCTCGATCACCTGGTCCAGGCCCTTGTTCAGCAGTTCCCGCAGCGCGTCGTTCCCCTTGGCCACCACGTACGCGGTCGGCGCGGAACTGAGCTGCTTCTCCGCCAGGACGATCTTGCCGCCACTCTCCTGTGCGGACTTCTCACCGATCTCGGCCGGCGAGATCCAGGCGTCGGCGGTCTTCGCCTTGAGCTGGTTGATCGCACCGTTGTAGTCGGGCACGCGTACCGGGTCGAGACCCTCCTTGGTGGCGTAGTCGTCCTGCACGGTTCCCTGCACCACCACCACGCGGGCGCCCTTGAGCTGGTCGAATCCCTTGATCGCGGAGCCAGCCGGTACGTCGAGACCGAAGTAGCCGAAGTCGTACCCGTTGCCGAAGTCGACCGTCTGCTTGCGCGCCTCGGTGATGGTGACCGACGAGCTGCCGACGTCGAACTTGTGGTTGTTGACCTGCGCGAGCAGCGCCGAGAACTCGGTGCCGACGAATTCGACCCTGAGCCCGACCTTGCCGGCGACAGCGGTGAGCAGGTCGTTGTCGAAGCCGGTGAACTTGCCGTCCTTGAGATAGACGTTGGGCGGGGCGTCGCTCAGTGTTCCCACCCGCAGGGTTCCGGGCCGCAGCAGGTCGTACGGGTTGTCGGCCGCGTCGTCGGCGGACGAGCCGCAGGCGGCGGCGACGCCCAGCAGTGCGATGGCGGCGACACCGGAGAGCAGACGGGCGAATGGACGGGAAATACGCATGCGGATACTCCAACTTCAATGACAAATGACGGCAGCCGGAATGGAAACCGGGGCACGACGGAACACGGCATGGCCGATCGAACACCGTGCCGAGAGAATTGCGGAATTACCGACGGATCAGGCCCGCCGGCGGTGGGTTGTCAGCCGTTGGCGCGACAGAGCATGGCGCCGGTACGGCAGAGGTCGATATGCCGGCGCCACCAAGGCCAGACGGCGTGCGGGGTGCCAAAACTATCGGCGCGTGGTCCACGCATGGAACAAACCTCCATCGGTCCTGGCGGTAGCACCCGCACCCGTGAGGGGGGTTGCTGCGATATCGACGAGCCAGGTCTCTCAATCGCTCTGGATGGGCTGCGTCAGCCTACTCAATCCACCGCGGGCAATTCCAGTCGGATACCGCCGCCACATGTGTGGCGCTCGCCACCACCCATTCCCGACGCACCGGTGGCCGGACGGGAGGGTGCGGGAATCCGGGTGCCTCCGACAGCGTTGTTTCCGTCGGAACGGCCAAGAACCAGACCCGAAGCCGGAGGAGATCATGAAGGTTCGCAGTTCGCTACGCGCATTGAAGCAGCGGCCGGGTTCGGTCGTGGTACGTCGGCACGGCAAGGTGCTGGTGGTCAACCGCAGCAACCCGCAGTGGAAGTCCCGCCAGGGCTGACGCCCGAGGGGAATGTTCCGCCACGGGTGGGGTAGGCGACTCCCGTGCCGGGAACGGATGGCGGGCCCGACCAGGGACGAACGGGACGGGGTGGGGCTCATGTCGCGGCACGCGACGCGGCGGAACGGTCGGGGCGGGCACCGCCAGGGCCCGCTGAGCCGACTGACCGACGGGCTCCTGGCCGGCGCCGTGGGCACACTCGCCCGGGAGCTGGTCAGCAACCTGGACGTGGCGGTACGGGCCCGACCGTTGAGCGACACCCACCAGCGTGCGGTGCGACGACTGGCCGAGGTGGCGCGGCTGAGCCTCGGTCCCGAGGAACGGGCCGCCGATCGTCGGGCCGGGCTCGGCCCGGTGCTCGGTTACGTCAACGGGGTGTTGACGGTCGCCCTTTTCGCCACCGTCACCACCTGGTGGCGTCCGCCGGTGCCGGTGGCGGCGGGCATCGTCGCAATCGGCGGGATGCTGGTCGCGGACGGGCAGTTGGCCGCCCTGAAAGTGACGAACCCCCGCCGCTGGCGGGCACAGGACTGGTTCGAGGACGCCGTCCCGTACGTCGCCTACAGTCTCACCGCCGCCGCCACCCTGAACAGGCTGGAGACACTGCGGCGGGCGGGACGGAGCGCAGGACGACCGCGCTGACCGTTCGTTCACCGGGTCACACCGAGTGTTCACCGGCCGTTGGGCCGAGGCGACCTGGACAGCTCGCCCGACCAACCCGCTAATGGAGATCACCTCCAGCCGTTGGGCTTCCAGGTCGGCCGGAGCAATCCCATGTCGCCACAGAACCTTCGTGTCCTGCGACCGCTCGCGGCCGGACACCGGGATCCCGCACCCCATCGGAGTCCATAGTGGATGTCGCGGTCCTCACGGAGGCTACAGCCACCGCCTACGTCGCCGCCGCCGGTTACCGGGTCGGCCCAGTCGGTCGGGTCGGCGTGGAACTCGAGTACGTCGTGCGGGATCCGGCGTACCCGCTCGACCGGCCCACCGCCGACCGCCTGTACGCAGCCCTCGGCCACCTGGGCGAATCGCTGCCCGGCGGCAGCCAGATCAGCGTCGAGCCCGGTGGTCAGCTCGAACTCTCCTCCGCCGTCGGCGCCGATCTGGGCGCCTGCGTCACGGACGTGGCGGGCGACCTGGAACTGGTCCGCGCCGCGCTCGCCACGGACAACCTGGTGCTCGACGGCACCGCCCTCGACACGGTCCGGGCGCCGCAGCTCGTCACCACGCATCCGCGTTACCTCGCCCTGGCGACGTACCACGACCGATCGGGCCCCGGTGGTCGCACCGTCATGTGCAACACGGCCTCGGTGCAGGTGTGTGTCGACGCGGGGGACGAGTCCGACGACGGAACCGCGTACGACCGCCGCTGGCGGCTCGCGAACGCGATCGGTCCGGTGCTGCTCGCCTCGTTCGCCAACTCGCCGCATGTCACCCGTTCCGGCACCCGCTGGGTCTCCTACCGGCAGGCGCTGCGGTTCAGCACCGACGCCAGCCGGACCCGGGCGCCGCGTACCCGTACCGAACCGCGTAGCGCCTGGGCGCGGTACGCGCTCGACGCCCGGGTCGCGCTGATCGCCGAACCCGAGCCGATGCCGTGGCTGGCCCCGACGGGACTGACCATGCGGGACTGGTTGCGCGGTCACGGACCGCGCCCGGTCACCCTCGACGACCTGGAACGTCACCTCGCCACCCTGGTACCGCCGATCCGGCCCCGCGGCTACCTGGAGTTCCGGATGATCGACCAGCAGCCGGGCAACGGCTGGATCGTGCCGGCGGCCGTGGTGACCGCCCTGATGGACGATCCGAGCGCGGCGTACGTCGCCGCCGAGGCGACCGCCCGTCTCGGGCACCTTCGCCTGCACCGCAACTGGCTCACCTCCGCCCGGGAGGGCCTGACCCACCCCGGCCTGCACGCCGCCGCGGTCACCTGCTTCACCGCCGCCGCCGACGCGCTGCCACGGCTCGGCGCCCCGGCGCCGGTACGGGCAGCGGTAGCCGACTTCATCGAGCGGTACGTGCTGCCCGGAAGATGTCCCGCCGACGACGCCGGAGCCCGCGCGATCACGGCTTTTGCCCATGATCCGGCAATTAGCGATTGATTGATGTTGAATTGGCAGCGTATGCTGCCAGTCAAGTTGATGTGTCAACGGGCCTGGTCCCGAACCCGCCGCACCTGAGCCACCGCCGGAACGGGCGCACGGCAACGGTCACCGGTGCATCCCGCACTACGCCCGCCGGCACCGAGCGGATCACTCGCGGGAGGCCGGGATGACCACACCACCGCAGCGGGTCGGACCCGACCGGTCGCCCCTGTCCATCGTCGCGATCCGCCTCGGCCTGCTGGCCCTGCTGTCGTATCCGGTCTTTCCCTGGCCGCCGGAGTCCACGGTGGACGCCGCCCGCTCCGGTGAGATCGGGCGGCGGTCGGATCCCGTGGGCGGCGGCCTCCCGCCCCGTAACCCACGGCCGCCCTGCCTGACCATCGTCGCGCCACCGGATTCGGCCGGGCTGACCGTACCCGAGGGCCAGTGCCCCCACCGGGCTGGCGACCGCCGTGGCTCCTCGTACCGAGGCGGGTTCCGGCGTGACCGTCCCGACGTGGGCGCCCCGGACCAGGTCGACACCGCCCGGGAGCGGGCCGGCGGCATCCGGCCGAGCCACGGCCCCCCGATCTCCCAGTGGCCCCCGCCGACAGTGGGCTGGTTCGCGACGCCCGCCCCCTAGCGTCGTGACCACCGACGTTCGCCGGATTGTTCGTTGTCGCCCAAGACCCGTGGACGTTCGTGCTCACGGCACCGGCGGGGTTACCCGGGGTCGCCTACGGTGAGCCGGACGGTGAAGCCGTCCCCACTGTCGAAGGCGACGTGGTCGCAGAGCTGGTGGACGAGCCAGAGGCCGCGTCCGCCACTCGCCGCCTCCGCCGTGGGCAGAAGCCCGGCGTACGGGTCGGTCGGGCCGGAACCCATGTCACTCACGGTGACCACAATGCGGTCGACGCCGGCCCAGAACCGGACCCACACCGGGGGGCGGCCATGACGCCACGCGTTGGTGACCATCTCGCTCACCGCGACGACCAGGTCGTCGATCTCGTCCCGGGAGAGGGTGCCGCGATCGGCGTACGCCACCGCACCGCGCGCCTGCGCCGGTGACGGGTCGAGCAACTCCACCACCGGCGGGGTCTGCTGGATCGGGTCGATGGTCACGGGCCTCGGCTCTCCGAGGAACTCCACCGGATCGGTGTACCCCGCGCTGCGCGGGTGCCCCCCGTCTGGCGTCGCCACCCTCGGGTGCGTACGGGCCACGTCCCGCAGCACGCCGCCGGGAGTGATCCGGGTGTCGTACGCGCACATGCTCCAGAGTGGGAACTCGTCGTACGCGTGGTTGATCGCGGCCTCGTACCGCGCCCACCAGTCCCAGGTCGCGCCGAGCGCCGACCGGGGCACCTCACCGACGATCCGGACCTGCCGGGCACCGTCGCGAACGAAGTCGGCGAGCAGTTGCCGGTAGGACCTGATGGCCGCCGCCGGGCGCGCGTAGAGACCGTCCCCGACGAGGTAGGAGACGTCCCGATGGTCGGCGACCGCGCCGCGCACCAGGGCGGCGGTCCGCTCCCCCAGCGACACCACGGTCGGCTCGCCCGCCTTGACACCACCGAGCAGGAACGGCACCACGACCGCGAGAAGTTCCTCGTCCGAGTCGTAGTAGACAGCCTCGTGGTAGTAGCCCCGATGGCCAGCCGCCGCGCCCGTCCTCATCTCGCCCGCCCCACTCGTGCCCCACCGGCGCCCGGCCACTCGACCAGCCGGCGCGACAACCGGGCTTGATCATGTCAGATGCCCCGTCGCCAGGCTGTACCCAAGACGACAGCAGCGCCGGGTAGGCGATCAGATCGACGGGCCGGAGGGCCGGGACTGCCACCGGTCGGTCGGCACCACCGGCTGTCCCCGCCGCCGCAGGTGGGCACCGAACTCGCGTTGCGCACCGGGCAGGCCGTGTACCAACATCACCTGCGCCGCCGCGACGTCGTCGACGATCGAGCTGAGACCGGTGCGGTCCGCGTGCGCGGAGAGACCGAACTTCGCGATCCGGGCCTTGACGTCGACACTCTCCGTGTCGAGCACGAACGTCGACTCCCTGCCCTCCGCCAGGTCGAGCAGCGCCGCCCCGGGAGACTCCTCGTCCTGGTGCCCCGCGAGCAGCAGTGCCGCGGTCGGGTCCGGCAGGATCGACCGCCCCCACACCACGGCGGGTCCGGCGGTCAACATGCCGGAGGTGGTGACGATCACCCCACGCCTGAACGCCGCGATCAACTCACGACGCTGCTCGGGCGCGACCTCGCGCACCTGGTCACCGTAGATGCGCAACGGGTTGTCGCCGTCGGCCGTCTGCTGCTCGTAGATTCGGGTGATCCGCCGGGCCATGCCGTCGATCAGCACCGGAACATCCGGCAGCCGGTTGCGCAGCGTCAGTGCCACCTCCTGCGCGCGGCCCAGTGCGAATGCCGGAACCAGCACCCGGCCCCCCGAGGCGACGGTCTCGGCGACCGTCGCGATGAAGTTCTCCACCTCGGTCCCCCGCCGGGAGCGGGTCGGCCGGCAGTACGTCGACTCGATCACGAGCAGGTCGGACCCGCGCGCCCGGTCCGGCACGACCAGACCCGGCACCGTGGCCTGAGCCAGGTCGGAAACGTCGCCGGTGACGGTGACCCGGGTCGCTCCGGCGCTGATCACGACACCGGCGGCACCGAGGATGTGACCTGCGGGGAAGAGCTCGACGGTCACCCCGTCGGCGACCTCGACCACCCGCCCGAACTCGGTCGGTCGGATCCGGCGCTGCGCCGCGACCACCTGCGCCTGGCCATACGGCGGCTCGACGGCTGGCTCACCCGCAGGCAGATACCCCTGGCGGAGGCGGTCGAAGACCCGTACCGAGTCGGCCCACATCGTCGGCAGCAGCGCGGCGGTGTCCTGGGTGCAGAGCAGGGGCAGACTCGGGTCGTCGGCGACCAGCGCCGGAACGTAACCCGCGTGGTCGCTGTGCGCGTGCGTGATCACGATCGCGTCGAGTCGACCGGCCCGGGCGATCCCGATGTCAGGGGGCCCGGCACGGTCGATCGGCTGCTTGGGACGCAGACCCGCGTCCACCAGGATCCGGACGTCACCCACCTCGACGAGCATGCACGACCCACCGATGTCGGTGCCGCCACCGAGCGGCGTCAGGGCCATCTCCCTCGGACGACTGCTCGCCACCGGGACCGGCGACGGCGCCGGGGCCCGCAACGCCTCCAGTACGGCCAGGAACGCCTCCCGCCCGACATTGGCGGCAGCCAACGCCGCCGCCAGACGCTCCCGCGTCGCCACCGGCTCGGCCGCCACGTCCCGGTCCGGGCCGTGGACCCCGTTCCGGTCCCGTTCCCGAGGATCAGGGTCGAGCGCCTCGTTGTCTGCGGCCGGGGCGAGCAGGCCGGCGAGGAGTCCGGCCGCGTACCCGAGGCTCCCGGCGAGGGCGGTCGACTGGCGTCGCCGGCTGTCGAGTTCGGCCCGGAGCGACTCGATGACCGCGAGGGCCTCGTCCCGGTCGGTGACCGCCGCCGCCAACTCCTGCCGCAACGCGTCGCGCTCACGTACCGCCCAGTCGAGCTGACCACGTGCCTGGTCCCGGGCGGCGCGCACCTCGGCAAGATGAC
The DNA here is from genome assembly GCF_044458865.1 of Micromonospora sp. NPDC050417. Lineage (NCBI taxonomy): Bacteria > Bacillati > Actinomycetota > Actinomycetes > Micromonosporales > Micromonosporaceae > Micromonospora > Micromonospora sp. NPDC050417. The sequence goes on along the minus strand of NZ_JBITIH010000013.1, from coordinate 200,350 downwards.
GTACGGCCCGTTCCGCCCGGCGCTCCTCGACGCTCGCGGCGGCCCTCGGCGCCCGCTTCGGCGGGGCCGACGCTTCCACCGCCCGCGCCAACGCGCCCGGGTCGTTGCCGAGCAGCGCGGCGGCCTCCCGGGCCACCGCCGGGTCGGGATCCGTGAGCTGCCGCAACAAGGGATGGCCGCCGGCCAGCTCGTCGGCGTACCTGGCGGCCAACTCGGCCCGGAGTGCGGGCACCCTCGCGATCACGGTGAGGAGCTGGGACCGGTTCGCCGTAGCGAACCGGTCGTGGTCGATCCGCTCCCCGGCGTAGACCCCGGACCGCAGTACGGCCCGGGCCGCGTCGCCGGTCAGCGTCGCCAGGAGCCGGCCGGGGGTCCGGGTCATCCCCGTACGGTCCGGGTGGCGGCCGCCATGACCGGTTCGACGAAGAGCTGCCCGTCCTCGGCGCTGGCGACGAGCAACCCGAGGGTACGCAGCACGTCGACCACATCCGCCGTGCTGAGGTAGCCGCTTCGGGCGAGTTGGGCCGACCCGAGTGCGTCCGTACCCGGATCACCGGACTCCCCGTGCAGGGTGAGGTACTCGGCGATCGTCTCCGCGTCGGCGCGGTCGTCGGCGAACTCCGAGGCCAGGAACGTCCATGCCTGCTCCAGAGCGGCGTCGGCCCCGGCCCCTGAGGCGGCGACCAGCGCCTCCGCGTGCACCGGGTCGGCCAGATGGGAACGGATCCGGGCCAACGGATCGGCCCGGGTGCCGGCGTCGTTGTCGTGGGAGAGTTCCTCCGCGACCAGGTTCACGTTCACCGGCCAACCGCCGGTCGTGGCGAGCAGCTCGCCTCGGGACGCGTCGTCCTGGAATGGCAGCGTCGTCTCGGTGAGCCAGAGCCGTAGGTCGGTCTTGTCGTAACGGCGCAGGCCGGTCAGCCCGGAGGAGGCGTCGGACTCCGCGGCCGCGGTCAACCAGAGCGGTGCCTGCGACGGGGTGGTGACCAGGACGATGCCGAGCGTCCCGCCGGAGTGCGCGGCAATCAGCTCCCGAGCGGTCCGCCAGGCGTCACGGGCCACGTCCAGAGTCGCCGCCTTCAGGTCGACGAGCACCACCGCGTGGCCGCCGGCCGCCTTGACGGTGGCCTGCTGGCAGGTGTTCCGCAGGGACGACGGTTTCGCTTCGCAGAGGTGACTGCGGCGACTGCCGGAGTGGGCCCCGTTGTTCTCGTCCTCGATCGCCTTGATGCACCGCTCCACGGTCAGTGCCGACGACCCGGCGATCAAACGGACCTGACTGCGAGGTGCGAGCAGGTCCGCGATCTGCCGTGAGGTCAGCGGGCCACGGGTGAGCCCGGCACCGAACGCCGGTCGCATCAGGCTGCCGTCGAAGCTCTCCGGCAGCGGGGTCGACTCCGCCTGCTCCAGGAACTCGTCGACCTCGTCCTTCGACCCGAGCAGGTCGAGGACGTTCGGCGTACGCAGCCGGTAGCCACCGTTGGCGTACGAGAGCACCCCCAGGTCCACACACTCGTCGAGCAGCGCCCGGAACTCGCCGGTGCGTACGTCCTCCGGGGCGAAGCCCTGTGGCCACCACTGCTCACACTCCGCCCGCAGCTGGGTGGCGGTGAGGGCCGAACCGACGCCGTTCCCGTGCGCGTGGAACGCCACGCTGTAGGCGATGACCTTGTAGCGGGGGTCCAGGTTGAGGGTCCAGTCGAACCGCTTGCGGAACGAGTTCCGCAACGCGTCATCGGCCCAGACGATCTCCACGTCGTTGCCGGCGACGTGCTGCGGTGGTGCACCGGGCGCCATCGGTGCCCGTTGCAGATTGCGCAGCAACTGCGCGCCGAAGAGCTGGATCAGTGCCGGCTGGTTGTTTGCCAACGCCAACACGCGCGCGGCGTGGTCGTGGCCGGTGAACTGGTAACCGAGCGCGTGCAGGGGCCGGGTGAGCAGGTCGTACGCGGGCTGCGGCGCGAGCGGCCCGACACAGACCGGGTCACCGAAGTGCGCCAACGGATGGTTCGCCAGGCGCTCGAACCGGGCGGTCTGGTGCAGCCCGGCGAACACCACCTTGACCGCGCGACCGGTCCCCTCCATCAGCTCCTTGAAGTGGGTGACGTGGGTGAACCGACCGTCGGTGGCGTCCGCGTCGAGGAACGAGTCCGACTCGTCCAGCAGCAGGAGCAGTTGCCGTCCCGGTCGGGCGGCGGTCCACACCGAGACATGCCCGGTCAGCGCCGTGGCGATGTCACCAGAGGGAATCTCGCTCGGCACGATGCCCTTGTCCGCCAGCCGGGGCCAGAGCGTCGTCCACACCGCGTCGACCGGGTTGGCCTGACCGACCTTGTAGATCGACAGGTAGATCGCGTGCCGGGAGTCGCCGTCGTCGAACTCCCGGGTGGCCGCGCGCAGCAGCGCGGACTTGCCGAGCTGTCGGCCGCCGTACACGATGCAGGAACCCATCATGTCGACCACCTTGTCGCGCTCCTCGGCGCGGCCGTAGAACATCTCCTGCGGCACCAGGCCGGCGACGTCCGGGGTGAACGGTGTCGCCGACGTGAACGGCAGGGTGATCGCCATCGTGATGTCCCGGCCGGGCTCCGGCTGGGCGACGAGGTACGCGAACGCCGCGTCGTCGACCACGGCGGCGACCGGCAGTTTCCGGCCACTGCGGAACTGGCTCGCGAGTTCGCGACGGGCGGCCACATCGAGCGTGCCGAAGTAGAGCACGACCACCGAGTGGTCCGCCGGTTCGCTGCGGAGCAGCTCGACGAGTTCCTGCGGGGTCGGCGACCGCCAGACGGCGAGCAGGCGCAGGGTGTCGCCGGACGGGCTGATCGCACTGCCGAAGGCCGGGATGAGCGCCTTGCCGGAGGTTGCCCGTACGCCGGTGAGGTGCATCCAGTACGAGCGTCCGTGGGACTGCCCACGCCGGGACCGGGGTGTGTTCGTCTTGTCCACGAGGAAGCCGAGCTGTTCCAGGATGGCCTTGACCCGGCTGAGCGTACCGCCGCCTGCCTGGTCGAAGGACTTCGGCGACGACAGCGCCAACCACTGGCTGATTCGGCCGGAGGCGGCCTCCGGCCGACCGATCTGCGACAGGTCGACCCCGGCGCCGGTGAGCGCGTCAACCAGCCCGCCACCGGAGGGGTTCCGGCCGTCGTCGATGGCCCGCTCCAGTTCCGTGAGGAGACCCGTCTTCGGGCCGGCGGCTGCCGCGGCGTTGGCGAACATCGCCGGGAAGACCGGGTAGAAGAGCCGGAGGTGGTCCACGTCGGCGCGCGGGCCGGGCAGTTCGCGACCGCCACGCACGGTCTCCAGGTATTCGTTGGCGGTGGTCAGGTCACCCGTCTCGATGCAGTGGTCGATCCGGCTACGGGCCGCCGCCGGCACTTCGATCTCGGCGAGCTGCCACTGGATCGCCGAGATCGCCGCACGCGCCGTCGCCTCCCGGTCCGCCTCGATCCGTCCTACCCCCTTGAGCATGGTGTCGAAGTCGCGGCGTGGCCCCCGGGCGGCGGCCTCGTAGGCCCGGGCCCGAGTGGAGAGGTCCGCCCACTGGTCGGCGGTCATCCGCCCGAATCGGCGGTCGGCGTCGATGCTGGCGGCGAGAGCGGCGACCCGCCCGTCGAGCTGCTCCGTGGAGTCCGCGACCGAACGGTCCCGCACCGTGGAGAGCCGCTGCGCGAGCTGTGGATCGCTCGGCCGCAGGACCTCGATGAGGATGTGCGTACCCACCTGGTCGTGCTGCGCGGCCCGCTGCTCGAAGGCGGCCGTCCATCCGGCCGGGCCGGCGCGCAGCGCGTCGACCGCCACCGCGACGTCGCCGACCTCGACCCGACGGGAGAGCGTCAACTCGGAGGCGATGGGCAGCGTCGGGGCGAGCGTGAGGGCACCGACGATGACCCGTTCGGCGGGAATCTCCGGCCCGCTCAGGGTGGCCGTACCGTCGAGCAGTTCCAGCGACTCGGTCAGCAGCGCCAACCCGGCCTGCACTGCGGCGTCCCGGGCCTCGTGGCCGGTCCCGGAGAGTGCCGCCAACTCGTCCAGGGCTTGGCCTCGCACGGCGTTCACCCGGGTCCGCAGCTCCGCCATCGGATCGGCCATCCAGGTGCCGGCCGCCGGCCTGGTCAACTTCTCGGTCGCCTCGACCCAGTTGGTGAGCAGGACGGTGACGTCCGAGGTCCAGTCCAGCACCTTCTCACGTGCCCGGGCTTCGATCCGGCGAGTGCGCTTGCCGGACTGGGGACGGCGGGTGTCCTGGTCCAGCAGGGCCTCAAGGGACGACTTGGCGCGCAGTTCGCGGATCCGGTGCCGGACGAAGCTCAGCTCCTCGACGTCGCGGGAGCCGGCGGCGACGATGGTCAGCGGGGCGCCGAGGTAACCGCCGGGTGCCATCCACGCCTGCCACAACTCGGTCGCGGCCTGGTAGCGGATCGTCCGGGAGGGAGCAGACTGGAGCATGTCGCGGGCCACCCTGGCGAGCGCGGCGTGTTCCGCCTCCGCCTCGGCGGCCCCGGCCACCGCCCCGACACTGCTCGGGGTGAGGTAGGCGCCGTTGTAGATCGCGGTCAGCAGCGCCTCGGTGAGGTTCTCGACCGCCGAGCCGGACTTGACGATGCTGCTCGTGACGTCGCGCAGCGGGCCGGCGGCGCCGGCGATCGGGGAGAGGAGTCCGGCGCGTACGGACGCGGCGTAGACCAGCATCTGCACGTCCAGCCGGTCGTGCAGTGCCTCGGCGTCCAGTTGCCGGACGGCGTCGGCGAAGGCGGCGGCGTTGGAGCCGGCCGAGGTCCGCATCGCGGCGGCGTGCGCGGCGAGCCGGTGTGCGGCCACGACGGGTACGGGTGTCTCCGCCGCCTCCAGCAGCCAGGAGGCGAGTGCGTACTGGCGGTCGTTGAGCAGGGTGGTGTAGAGGGCGTCCACGCCGGGCGGGGTGCCCGCGGCATCGGCGGTCGTGAGGGGTACGGGTGCGGGTGCGGGTGCGGATGCGGATGCGGATGCGGATGCGGGTCGGTTGACAAGGGACTCGCTGGCGGCACGCGGGGCGGGGATCGTGAAGTTGAGCGCGGCAACGACCTCGTCGATGGTCACGTCCCAGCCCGGGAGCGTCGGGTCCAGCCCGATCGCGCCACCGTCGAACCGGCCGTTGCCGTGTATGTCCGCGTCGGTGAGCTGACGCTCGTACCCGGCCGCTACGACCAGCGGATCCGGGTCGGGCTCGTCGGCACGGGTGGTGGTCGTGCCCTCGTCGGGCTCCGGCACCGACGGCTCGGGCCCGATGACCTCCGGTGTGGCCACACTGGCCGCGGCCACCGATTCGCCCTCGACCTCCTCCTCCACCTCTCCCTCCTCTTCGACGTCACCCCCGGCCTCGGGGGCGGGGGCGGCCTCGACGGGCTCGACGGGTCCGACGAACTCGACGGGTCCGGCGGACTCGGCGGTGGCAGAGGCGGGACGGGCGCGCAGGGCTAGGGTGCCGGGGAGCATGCAGAGCAGCGCGGCGCCGGGGGACGCCTGCGAGGCCCGGCGGGCGAGTTCGGCGCAGCGCTCGGGGTCGGTCACACCGATGTCGATCGCCGTGACGAGGGCTTCGAGGCCGGCGAGCAGAGTTGGGTCGCTGTCGGCGTCGACCGTGGCGGCCAGGTCGGCGACCTGCTGGATCTCGGTGACGACGTACGTCGGCCCGGAGAGTGTGGTCAACTGCCGGACCCGCGCGACCAGTGCCAACGTCGACGACGCCGCGACCGTCTCAGCGAGGGACGACCGCGCCTGCTCGACGGTGGTCGGTAGCGCTACGCCGGTGGCGGCGGCCACCCGTACGAACAGGTCCTCCATCTCGGCGGCCAGTCGGATCATCCGGTCGAGTTCGGCGGCTGGAGGTATCCGACCGGCCTCTGCCGCCTGCGCCAGTGCCGGCAGGTCACGTCGGCGGAGCTGTCCGAGTACGGACTCGACGGCGTCACAGCGGGCGGAAAGGTCGGCCAGTTCCTCAGACGTCGCCCCGGCCCCGGCGGTCGCTCCGACCTGGGACGGGTGACCGTTGGCGGCGGCCGAGACACGATCGGCGGCCGGGACGGGACCGGCCCCACCGGCCCGGTCGAGTTCGGCGACGATCTCGACCAGGCGGCCCAGCGCCACCGGGTGCTCGGGCAGCAGGGGAAGCCGCTGACACACCTGCCGCCAGAGGCGCCGGACGATCTGGGCCTGGCTGTCGGTCCACCCGCCAGGCAGCTCCGCGACCAACCAGCCGAGCGCGGCGACCGCTCCCGGGTGCCCGGTGCTGACCATGGAGGACCAGACCGCGCCGCGTACGGCGGACGTGTTCCCGAACTGGCGGATGTCGCGTAGCGGGTCGTGTATGGCGGTGTCCGTCAGGAATCCCAGGCCGGACGGGTCGGCGCGGAGCAGCGCGGCGAGTTCACCCTCGGTGAGCATGCCGGTCATGGCACTGCTACGCACCCCGAAGTGCAGGGCATCATGCAGGACCCAGGCGGCCCGCTCCTCGGGCACCCTCGCGAGCATCGTCCGGGTCGACTGCGCGACCACATGGGCCGAGGCGCCGGCCCGTACCTTCAGCTCCCGCTGAAGCGTGGAAAGCTCCTGAGTGGACAGCCGGTGGAGTTCGTCGACGAGTTCGGCGACGGTCACCCCGTTCGCGGCGGACTTGGCCAGGCGCGCGGGGCGCGACTCGCGCACTTCGACGTCGCGTAGGGACCAGCCTCCGTCGCCGCCCCCGTCATCCGTACGAACCTGGCCGGGATCCGGGTCAGTCAACGAGATCTCCCTCACACCAGTCCGACGACTGCCCACTGTCTAGCACGCGCTCGCCGTGACCGGTGACCAGCGCGGCCCGGCGTGCCGTGGACAAGACCCGTTATCGCGACCTGGGGTGCCAAATGCCCAATATGTACGGTGGCCGATCTGCGACAGAACCGTGGGACGACAGCGCCCGGTTTCACCGATCCGACCCGGTCTGACCGGTCAGCCGAACGCGGTGAGGAACCGGTCGCGGAAGGCGTTCATCGGCCAGACCGGCGCCTGAGGGCCGGGCCGGAGCCCGTCCTGCCAGCCCCAACCGGAGACCCGGTCGAGTACGGTCCGATCCCGGGCGACGATGGTGATCGGCACGTCCCGGCTCGCACCCTCACCCGTGACGATCGGCGCGGGCTGGTGGTCGCCGAGGAAGACGAGTACGAGATCGTCGTCGCCGTACTTCTCCACGTAGGAGATGAGACTGGTCAACGAGTACTCGATCGAGCGTCGGTACTCGGTGCGTACCCGGGCGGCGTCACGCCACACGACGTCCGGCGAGTCGCCCTCCCTGGCCATGCTGTCGAAGACCGAACCGTCGCCGAGTTCGTCCCAGTCGACCATCCGGGGCAGCGGAGCCCACGGTCCGTGGCTCGACACCAGGGGGATCTCCGCCATCAGCGGCGGGCGGTCCGGCCGGGCCCGCTCAAGGCGTTCGAAGGCCGCCAAGGTGTACTGGTCGGGCATGGGGGCGAAGCTGAACCTCGGGCCCTGGTACCCGAGGTCACCGACCCCGTAGATCCGCTGATGCTGGTAGAACGCCCCCTCCGGCCAGGGCCGGGTCATCGCCGGCATGACGGCGACCGTCCGCCAGTCGGCCCGACGGAAGGCGCCGTTGAGGGTCAGCCGGTCGCTGGCCAGCAGGTTGCTGTAACGCTGCTGGTTGTTGATCCACAGCCCGGAGAGCAACGTGGCGTGGGCCAACCAGCTCCCTCCGCCTGCGGTCGGCGAGGTGAGAAAGGCACTGCGGGAGGCGAACCCGGCCGCGTTAAGCCGCTGGTTGCCCTCGTCGAGGAGCGCACCGACCTGTGGCGCGAACTCCGGATCCTGCACCGCGTCGCGCCCGTAGCTCTCGACGAAGGCGAGCACGACGTCCTTGCCGCGCAGCCCGGTCAGCAACTGCTCGCCCGGGGTGTCCCGGAAGGCGTCCACGGCCGCCTCGGCGGCGAACGTCTCCTGGTCCCGCAAACCGGCACGTACCTGGACCGTACGGTCGTAGGCGAGGGCGGCGGCCCCGCTCGCGGCGACCGGCAGTCCGGGCGCGAGTTCGGCGCCGAACACGGCGCAGACGACCCAGACGGCGCCGAGCCCGGTGACGACGCGGGTCGAGACGGTCCGGTGCCGCACCACCACCCGGGTCAGCCGCAGCACCGAGAGTGCCATCAGGACGAGCATGGCGAGGACGAGCAGCACCAGCACCACCACGGCGCCGATCGCGCCCGCCCGACCGACCGAGTCGGTGAGGACGCTGAAGGCGTCGTCGAACAGGATCCAGTCGAGCACCAGGTCGAACGGCCGGTCCAGGACCTTGAAGAAGCCCAGGTCGAGCAGCTTCACGACGGTCAACAGACCGAGCACCGCGCCGAGCACCAGCGCCGTGACCCGCCTCGCGCCGGCGGGCAGGAACAGGACGAGGAGTACACCGAGCAGTCCCTCGATCGGGATACGGGTGAAGGCTCCCGGGGTGAAACGGCTGATCTGCTCCGGTGCGACGAGCGCGAAGAGCACCAGAAGACCGGCGAGCACGGTGCCCACCCTCGCCATCAGTTGCCGACGCACGCTCCGGTCCCGCGTACGTTCGGCACCCGCGACCGGCCGGTCCTCCCCCGTACCCGGTGGTCCCTCGGTCGTTTCCCGCTCCGGAGCCGGTTCCCGTCGCGGACGAGTGACGAACGACAAGCCAAACACCTCTTACGCGAAGTCTGGTGGATCGGGTCGGTACGACGGCCGGCGGCGCTTCGCGGGTTAGCCGATTCCGGCCAGGGAGAGGATGTGTCCGAGCCCGCGCGGTCCGGTCGCGACCGGCCGGGGCAGCAGGAACACGCACATTCCGGCGGCAACCCCACCGGAGTCGGTGAGCGGGTTGTCTCCGACCATCAGGGTCCGCTCGGGTCGGACGCCCAACTGGTGACAGGCGGTGAGGAAGACTGTGGTGGAGGGCTTGCAGACGCCGTGCTCGTAGGACATCACGACGGTGTCCAGGTAGGGCGAGAGGCCCAACTGGTCCATCGCCGGACGCAGGTCGAACCCGGTGTCGCTGACGATGCCAATGCGCAGCCCCCGCTCCCGGAGGGCTTTCAGGGTCGGCAGGGTGTCCGGGAACGCCTCCCAGGATTCGGCGCTGACGGTGAGCGCGTACAGCGTTTCGCTCAACCCGGGGGCGAGTCGCTCGCACCCGGCCTCGTCGTAGAGCGCGGTCCAGACCTCGCGGTGCCGGGCGTTGGAGAGGTCCCGCCCCTTGGCCATCTCCTCTGCGGTGCTGCTGCGGTCGAGCACCTGCCGCCAGACCCGGGCGACCTCGTCGGGGTCGGGTGGTGCGACGCCGAGGGTGGCCACCGCCTGGTGCAGTAGCTTCTCGCCGCTGCCGGAGAGCCGGATCAGCGTGTCGCCCGCGTCGAACAGGACCGCCTCGAACTGACTCACGTCCGTATCTCCCTACTCCGGCCGGAAACTGGTGCACAGCATGAGGGCAGCGTCTCGCGGGATCGACAGGTGGGCCACCCGGACGAGGCCGCCGCCTGGCGCGGCAGGCCGTCCATCGTGGTCACCGGGCGTACCTGGTGGCCGGCTGCCGGGCCGCGTCCACCGGCCGGGACGGGGCCGCCAGGGTACGGACGGCTCCGGGTCGGACCGGGCGGTGACGCCACAGCCACCAGATGTCCCGGCCGAACGACTCGACCAACAACGTCAGTGCGATCCCCAGCCCGAGGGCGATCAGCGGGCGCGGGAGCAGGTCGGCGGTGGCGGTCACCAGCGCCACCCCCTGGATCGCCGCGACCACCTTGCGCCAGTAGCGGGGCGGCAGCGTCCCCCGCATCCACGGCAGCACCCCGATCGCCACCACGAAGGCGTACCGCATCCCGCCGATGGCCAGCGCCCAGGCGCCGATCACCGGCGTGAGGTAGACGCTGAGGGTGAGCAGGAGGAACGCGTCGACCTCCATGTCGAAACGGGCGCCGAGTGCGCTCGCGGTGCCCGTACGCCGGGCCACCTTGCCGTCGACCGCGTCGAGCAGGAGTGCGACGACGGTGAGGGTGACCAGCAGTCCCACCGGCACCGGTCGGACGAACGAGTCGGCGGTCAGCGCCGCCACGCCGCCGATGAGGGTGGCCCGGGTCAGGGTCACCCGGTCGGCCGGTCCCATCCGGGTCGCGCCCGAGCGGTGCAGCCCTCGACTCAGCAGGACACAGGTGGCGACTGCGTACACGACCCCGACCAGCCAGCCCGCCGCACCGAGGCCGACTGTTCCAGCAAGGCTCACCAACAGGACAACCTGGACAATCAATCCGATCAGCGGACCGCTTTGAACCGTGCGCACCCTGCCTCCGTGTCTATCGTGTGTACGACCTTGATAGGGAAACACGTAATATGCGGCCGTTCGGTTCGAACGGATCTTGGAGAGGATCGATGGGATCCTGGAAGAGGAGGGGCCGGTGACACGCGAAGCCCGGTCCTTCTGGCTCCGGTCCCCCGGGGTGGGCGAGATCCGGTCGACGCCCCTGCCCGATCCGGGACCGGACGACGTCCTCGTCCGCAGTCTCCACTCCGGCGTCAGCCGAGGCACGGAGACCCTGGTCTTCCGGGGCGGCGTCCCGACCGACCAGTACGCGACGATGCGCGCCCCCTTCCAGGAGGGCGACTTCCCCGCCCCGGTGAAGTACGGCTACCTCAACGTCGGCGTGGTCCAGGAGGGGCCGGCCGCACTGCTCGGTCGCATTGTCTTCTGCCTCTACCCGCACCAGAGCGCGTACGTCGTCCCAGCCACCGCCGTGACCGTGGTACCCGACGGCGTGCCGCCCGCGCGCGCGGTGCTGGCGGGCACCGTGGAAACTGCGGTGAACGCCCTGTGGGACGCCGCGCCGCTGGTCGGCGACCGGGTCACCGTGGTCGGTGCGGGCATGGTCGGCGCCTGCGTCGCGGCGCTGCTCGCCCGCTTCCCCGGGGTGCGGGTCCAGTTGGTCGACACCGACCCCGGCCGCGCCGACCTCGCCGTGGCGCTCGGAGTCGAATTCGCGTCGCCGGCCGAGGCCGCCACCGGGCGGGACCTGGTGGTACACGCGAGCGCGACCTCCGCCGGATTGCAACGTTCGCTGGACCTGCTCGCCCCGGAGGGTACGGTCGTCGACCTGAGCTGGTACGGCGACCGTCCGGTGAACCTCTCCCTGGGTGGCTCGTTCCACTCCGGTCGGCTGACCATCCGCAGCAGCCAGGTCGGCACCGTCTCGCCGGCCCGGTCGGCGAGACGCAGCTACGCCGACCGGCTGGCGCTCGCCCTGGACCTGCTCCGGGAGCCCGCGTTCGACGCGCTGATCACCGGCACGTCCCGCTTCGACGACCTGCCCGATGTGCTCGACCGACTGGCCGCGGGCACCCTGCCCGCGCTCTGCCACCTCATCACCTACGACCAGGAGTAACCCTTGTTCAGCGTGACCGTCCGTGACCACATCATGATCGCCCACAGTTTCCGGGGCGAGGTCTTCGGGCCCGCACAGCGGCTCCACGGGGCAACCTTCGTCGTCGACGCGACCTTCCGGCGCCCCGAACTCGACGCCGACAATATCGTCGTCGACATGGGGCTCGCCGCCCAGCAGCTCAAGGACGTTCTCGCCCCGCTCAACTACCGCAACCTCGACGACGAGGCCGCGTTCGCCGGGGTCAACACCTCCACCGAGGCCCTCGCCCAGGTGATCGCCGACCGTCTCGCCGAGCAGGTCCGGATCGGCGCCCTCGGCGAGGGAGCGCACGGGCTGACCGGCATCACGGTCACCCTGCGCGAGTCGCACGTCGCGTGGGCCAGCTACGAACGGTCCCTGTGAGAGTGCGGTCCTTCGGCGTACCGGCCGGGGCGGCACCGTGACCGTGGTGCACGTGGTGCTCCCGGGCGACATCGACGATCCGACCACACCCAGCGGCGGCAACAGCTACGACCGCCGGGTGTGTCAGGGGCTCGTCGCATCGGGATGGGCGGTACGCGAGCACGCCGTGCCGGGCGGTTGGCCGTACCCGGGCGCGACCGAACTCGCCGCCCTCACGGGTCTGCTCGCGACAATTCCCGACGACGCCGTGGTGCTTCTCGACGGCCTGGTCGCGTCGGCCGTACCGGAGGTTCTGGTGCCGCAGGCGCACCGGTTGCGTCTGGTGGTCCTGGTGCACCTGCCGCTCGGCGACGACGACGTGCCCCGCCGGGCGGCGGAACGCGAGGTCCTGGCGGCGTCGGTCGCCGTCATCACGACCAGCGAGTGGACCCGACATCGACTGGTCGCGCTGTACGCGTTGCCCGCCGACCGGATCCACGTGGCCGCGCCGGGCGTGGAGCCGGCCCCGGTGGCATCCGGCACGGCCGGCGGTACGGAACTGGTCTGCGTCGCGGCCGTCACCCCGCACAAGGGACACGACGTGTTGACCCGCGCCCTGGCCAGCGTCGCCGACCTCCGCTGGAACTGCGTCCTCGTCGGCGCACTCACCCGTGACCCGGACTTCGTCGAGGGGCTGCGCCGTCAGGTGGACGAACACGGTCTGACCGACCGGATCCGGTTCGCCGGCCCGCGTACCGGTGCCGACCTCGACGCCGCGTACGCCGCCGCCGACCTGTTGGTGCTGGCGTCACGCGGCGAGACGTACGGCATGGTGGTCACCGAGGCACTGGCGCGCGGACTCCCGGTGCTGGCCACAGCGGCGAAGGGGCTACCGGAGGCGCTCGGTCACACTCCCGACGGACGCCGACCGGGTCTGCTGGTGGCACCCGGGGACCCGGCCGCCCTCGCCGACGCGCTGCGGCGGTGGCTCGGCGACGCCGCGCTGCGGCAGCGGCTACGCCGGGCCGCCACCGACCGGCGGTCGACGCTCACCGGTTGGGAGGTCACCGGTCGGTTGGTCTCGGAGGTGCTGGCACAGGTGCCGGTGGTAGGCGGGAGGGCAGCATGACGGTGGAGAGCACCCGGGCGTTCGCGGCGTGGCTCGGGCTGCGCGAGCCGGCCGACGCGGCGGCCCGCGCGGTGGAACTGGTCGAACCGATCCGGCGGCGGCTGGTCGGCGGTCGACGTACGGTCGTCCACGACCTCGGCACCGGAACCGGCTCGATGGGGCGGTGGCTGGCCCCGCTCCTACCCGGCCCACAGCACTGGATCATGTATGACCGGGATCCTGAGCTGCTGGCGCGGGCCCGGGCCGAGATGCCCGCCCACGCCGCCGACGGCGCACCGGTCACGGTCGAGACCCGGCTACGGGACATCACCCGGCTGACCGCCGAAGACCTCGACGGCGCCACCCTGATCACCGCCTCCGCACTGCTCGACATGCTGACCGCCGAGGAGATCGAACGGATCGTGTCGGCGTGCGCGGCCACCGGCTGCCCCACGCTACTGACCATCTCGGTGATCGGCCGGGTGGAACTGACCCCGCCCGACCCGCTGGACGTGGAGATCACCGAGGCGTTCAACGCCCACCAGCGCCGTACGGTCGACGGGCATCGCCTGCTCGGACCGGACGCCGCGGCGGCCACCCTGGACGCGTTCGGCCGGCACGGGGTCGACGTGCTGGTCCGGCCGAGCCCGTGGCGACTCGGCCCGGCACAGGCCGAGCTGACCACCGAGTGGTTCGAGGGCTGGGTGGGCGCGGCCCGCGAACAGCGGCCGGACCTGGAGGCTCCGACAGCCGCGTACGCGCGACGCCGGCTGGCGCAGGCGACCACCGGCGGGCTCGATGTCGTGGTCTGGCACCACGACCTTCTCGCGAACTGTCAATGAACCCTCGGCCGCCGAAACACGTGTATACCCACGAACGCTCGTCGAGGGAGGCACGTGTGCGGAGGGTACCGGCAGCGCACCGAGGCATCGCCGACACCGCCGCCCGGCGTCGACGATGAGGCGGATGAACGGGGCCTGGGTACGGACGCTCGGCGGGATCGCCATCCTCGCCACCCTGCTCTGGTGGCTGGGCGCCGGTCCGTTCCTCGACGGGCTGCGCCTGATCGACGGCTGGGCGCTGGCCGCCGCACTCGGCATCGGCGTACTGACCACGGTCTGCTGCGCCTGGCGCTGGAGCCTGGTCGCCGGCGGCCTCGGTGTCTCGTTGCCGTTGAGCACGGCCGTGGCCCACTGCTATCGGGCGGTGTTCCTGAACGCCACGCTGCCCGGGGGCCTGGTCGGTGACGTGCACCGGGCGGTACGACACGGTCGCGATGCCGGTGACGTCGGTCGCGGCATCCGAGCGGTGGTCTGGGAACGGGTCGCCGGGCAGGTGGTCCAGGCCGTGGTCGCGGTGACCGTCCTGCTCGCGCTCCCGTCTCCGGTCCAGTCGTACCTGCCGGTGGCGATGGCGGTGGCGGTGGCCGGGGCGGTCGGTGCCGTACTGGTGGTCCGGGCGCTGCCCCGGGGTGGACAGTCACGGTGGGCGCGGGCACTGCGCGGCGCCGAGGCCGACCTGCGCGGCGCGTTCCTGGCCCGACACAACTGGCTGGGTGTGGTCCTGGCCTCCACTGTGGTGGTCGCCGGTCATCTGGCGACGTTCCTGGTCGCGGCCCGCACGGCGGGCTCCACCGCGCCGCTGTCCCAACTCGTGCCGCTGACCACGCTGGCGCTGCTGGCCATGCTGCTGCCGGCGAACATCGGCGGTTTCGGGCCGCGTGAGGGTGTGGCCGCGTGGGCGTTCGCCGCCTCCGGCCTGACCGCCGCCGAGGGCGTGACCACCGGCATCGTGTACGGGGCACTGGTGATCGTCTCAAGCCTGCCCGGCGCCGCCGTACTCGTGCTCCGGCGCCTCCGGGCACCCGCCACCGCCGCGCGCCGGGGCGCCACCGTGGGTGGTTGAGTCCCCACCCGGTACGGCACCGTTCAACCAAGGGAGACCCATGTACGACGCACTGCCTGTCGCGACAGTCCGGACGCAGGTCACGGTGCCGCTGCGCTTCCCTGACGGGTACGCCACGACAGCGCGGCTGTTCTCGTTCCACGGGCTGGTGGACGCCCGGGAGCACCTCGCGTTCGGCCTCGGCGACTGGGCTGGCTCGCTCGGCCGGTCGGTCGCCGGCGGACCGGCCCCACTGGTCCGCCCGCACAGCGAGTGCCTCACCGGCGACGTTTTCGGCAGCCAGCGGTGCGACTGCGGTCCGCAACTGCGCGAGGCGGTCGAACGGATCGCCGACACCGGCGGATTCCTGCTCTACCTGCGGCAGGAGGGACGTGGCATCGGCCTCTACGCCAAGCTCGACGCGTACGCGTTGCAGGACGCGGGGCTGGACACGTTCGAGGCGAACGTGGCGCTCGGTCACCGGGAGGACGAGCGCGACTACACCGCCGCCGCCCAGATGCTTGCCACCCTGGGCGTGGACCGGATCACGCTGTTGAGCAACAACCCGGAGAAGACCGAGCAGCTGCGCCGGCTCGGCGTGACCGTGACCGAGGTCGTGCCGACCGGGGTGTTCCTCTCCCCTGCCAACGCCGACTATCTGGCGGCGAAGGCCAGCCGCGCCGCCCGCGCCTCCGACCTGCCCGTCGTCAGTTGACCCGGATGCCGGTCACCGGCACCGTCAGGGTGACTGATCCGGTAGGAGCAGGTGGCCGTTGACGGCACGGACCTGGTCGGCGAGGTCGGGTATCTCGACCACCTCGACGCCGGCCGCCTGGAGCAACTCGACGGCGTGACAGTCGGCCAACAGCGGCGGTTCGCGCAGCGCGAACACGACCCGGCGAATGCCGGCGGCGAGTATCAACTGGGTGCAGCTCCTCGGCCGGGAACGGCGGGTGCTGCACGGTTCCAGTGAGCTGTAGATGGTGGCCCCGGAGAGGTCGGTGTCGGCGAGCTTGGCCAGCGCCGCCTCCTCCGCGTGCACGTACGGGTCGGTCTCGCGGGAGTAGCCGGTGGCCAGCCGCGCCCCGTCGGGGCCGACCACCACCGCGCCGACGGCGTAGGCGAAGCTGACCGGTGGGCTCTGGTACGAGAGCGCGATCGCCGCTTCGAGCCACTGGCGGTCGTGGTCGGTCACGCGGCACCGGCCCGGTCGGAAAGGGCGTAGCGGACCAGCACCACGTCGCCGATCTGGCGGACCTCGGCCACCCGGGCCCGTCGACCGGGGTGCCACGGGAACCGGCCGTCGTTGACGAACCGGGGCGCCCGGCAGTCGCCGACGAAGAACGGGGCGATCACCAGGTGCAGTTCGTCGGCGAGCCCGGCGGTGAGGAACTGGGTGTGCGTCGCGCCTCCCCCCTCCACCATGAGCCGGCGTACGCCGCGCCCGGCGAGGTCGGCCAACGCCCGTACCAGGTCGACCGGTTCGCCCCCGTCGACCACGGCCGCCACGCCCGCGAGCCGTTCCCGGGTCTTCTCGACCGTGCCGGTGGCGCAGTAGACGATCTTCTCGGTCTCGTCGCTGAAGAACCGGGCCGCCGGGTCGATGTCGCCGCTGCCGACCACCGTGACCCTGGTCGGTGACGCGGGCAGGCCGCGCGCGACCCGCTCGTCGCGGCGCCGCTGCGAGCGCACCAGGAGCCGGGGGTTGTCCCGCCGGATCGTGTTGGCGCCGACCAGGATCGCGTCGCACTCGGCCCGCAACGCGTCGACCCGGTCGAAGTCCTCGTCGTTGGAGAGCAGCAGCCGCTGGTCGCTGGCGTCGTCGAGGTAGCCGTCGATCGACGTGGCGCAACTCAGCAGGACGTACGGTCGCTCACTCACTGGCTCGACTCCCTGGTGCGCTGGACCGACCTGCCGCCGCACCCGGCGGTGCACCCGTCCGCGCTGGTACGAGCGGCCGGTCAGGCGAGGGTGCCGTTGCATTATCTGCCCTGGCACAGGGGGCGGGGCCGGGCCCCGACGGGAGTGTGGTCTACGGCGCCGATCTGTCGGCGGAGGCCGGGGCGAGGACGTCCTGCACCGCGAGGCAGGGGTCGGTGGCCGGTGCCGCGACATGGATCGCGTCCGCCGCGCGTTCGGCTGCGGCCCGGAACAGGTCCCGCTGCTGTTCCGGGAGCCCGGCGAGTACGTGTTCCTCGGCGTGCGCGACCCGGCGTTCGGCGTCGGCGAGCACCTGTCGTCCGTGCTCGGTGGCGACGATCCGGCGTGCGCGCCGGTCGCGCGGGTCCAACTGCCGCTCGATCAGGCCGGCGGTCTCCAGGTCGTCGAGCAGGTACGTCAGGACGCTCCGGTCGATCACGAGTCGGGTCGCGAGGGCGCCCTGGGTCGGGACGTCGTCGTGGACGACCACGCCGAGGATGTGGAAGCCCCGGCTGCCGTGGGGGAGCTCCCCCAACGCCTCCTCGACGTGTTCGTGCCAGCGGCGCAACACGGTGGCGAGGGACCAGCCGAGATTGGTGCCCGGCCGGCGGCGCTCCGGCCGGTTCGCGAGGTCTCCATCAGCGGCGGACATGCGATCGAGTCTAGCAAGGTAGGTTGATCACAACATGTGTTGTCGAGCAAATCATTTGCTGCCTAGAATTCATGTCGCACCAACGATCGTGAGGCAAGGAGAAGGGCATGCCCGACTACGGCCACGAACTCCTGTTCGGGACGTTTGTCACGCCGAGCGCGAACGACCCCGACCGGGTCGTGGCGCTGGCCGAGTTGACCGAGTCCGCCGGACTGGATCTGGCGACGTTTCAGGACCACCCGTACAACGCGGAGTTCCTCGACACCTGGACCCTGCTGAGCTGGGTCGCCGCGCGAACCGAACGGATCCGCGTCTCGGCGAACGTGCTCAACCTGCCGTTGCGCCCACCGGCGATGATCGCCCGGGCCGCCGCCAGCCTCGACCTGCTCTCGCACGGTCGGTTCGAGCTGGGACTCGGCGCGGGCGCGTTCTGGGATGCGATCGAGGGCATGGGAGGCCGTCGCCTGACCCCCGGTCAGAGCGTCGAGGCGTTGAACGAGGCGATCGACATACTTCGCGGCGCCTGGGACACCTCGACGCGGGGGCCGTTGCGGCTGCGCGACGGCCACTACCCGGTGCCGGGGATGCGACGAGGCCCGGCACCCGCCCACGACATCGGCATCTGGCTGGGTGCGTACAAGCCTCGGATGCTGGCGCTGACCGGCGCCAAGGCCGACGGATGGCTACCGACCCTGGAGTTCCTGAAGTCACCCGACCGGGTCACCGCCAACCGCATGATCGACGACGCCGCGACCGTCGCGGGGCGTGATCCCCGTCAGATCCGCCGCCTGCTCAACCTCCTCCAGGTCGACTTCTCCCCCACCAACCGGGGCCTGTTCCAGGGGCCGCCGGAGCAGTGGGTCGAACAACTGCTGCCCCTGGTGCTCGATGAGGGATTCAGCGCCTTCCTCGTCGGACGCGACGACCCGCGCATCATCCAGACGTTCGGCCAGGAGGTGGCGCCCGCGTTGCGCGAGGCCGTCGACCGGGAACGTGGCACGCGTGCCCCCACCACCGGACCGGCGCGGGCGACCGTGGCCCTGGCCCAACGCCAGCCCGGCCTCGACTACGACGCGCTGCCGGCGTCGCTCGCGGCCAAGGCGGTCGAGCCCGGGGACCCGGAGTACGACCGGGTCCGGCACACCTACAGCCACCAGGGAACACCTGCGGTGGTGATCCGGCCCGGCAACGCCACGGAGGTGGCCGAGGCGCTGGCGTACGCGCGGACACAGGACGTACCCCTGTCAGTGCGCAGCGGTGGCCACGGCATCAGCGGTCGCTCGACCAACGACGGCGGCATCGTCGTCGACCTGTCGAGAATGAACAAGATCGAGGTGCTCGACCGCGCGACCCGCCGGATCCGTCTCGAACCCGGTGCGCGCTGGGGAGAGGTCGCCCAGGCGCTCGCCCCGCACGGCCTGGCGATGAGTTCCGGCGACTACGGCGACGTGGGCGTCGGCGGGCTCGCCACCACCGGCGGGATCGGCTACCTGGCCCGCAGGTTCGGGCTGACCATCGACCACGTCGTGGCCGCCGAGATCGTCGTCGCCGACGGCAGGCTGCTCCGGGTCGACGCGGAACACCACAGCGACCTGTTCTGGGCGATCCGTGGCGCCGGCGGCAACTTCGGCGTGGTCACCGCGTTGGAACTCGAAGCGTACGAGGTCGGCGACGTGGCGTACGCCCAGCTTCTGGTCGACGCGACCGACACCGCCGGGATGCTGCAACGGTGGGGGCGACTCGTCGAGGACGCGCCGCGCGAACTCACCAGCTTCCTCATGGTCTTTCCCGCACGGCAGCAGAGCCCTCCGATGGCCCAGGTCACCCTCGTCTACGCCGGCGACGACGTGGACGCGGCGCAGGAGGCGCTCAGCCCGTTCCTGGAGATCGGGCCGATCCTCCAGCAGCAGGCGCAGTTGGTGCCGTACCCGGCGATCGTCGCCGCCCCGCACCACCGGCACCACGGACAGGGACTGGATGACGTACACAGTGGTCTGCTGCACCACATCACACCGGAGGCAGCGGGCGCGGTGGCGGCCATGATCCGCTCCGGGGACGTGATGACGGTCCAGTTCCGGTCGGTCGGCGGCGCCGTCAACGACCTTCCCCGCGACGCCACCGCGTACCCGCACCGGACCCAGAACTTCTCCCTGCTCGCCGCCACCGTCGCGGAACGACGGGCAGCACTCGACAAGCTCTGGGCCGACCTGTACGGGCAACTCGACGGCATGTACCTCAGCTTCGAGGCCGACACCGATCCGGAACGCCTGCTCGACGCCTTCCCCGAACCGACCCTCGGTCGGCTGCGCGAGGTCAAGGCCGCCTACGACCCCGAGAACATCTTCAACCGCAACTTCCCGATCCCCCCGGCGGACAGCTAGCCGCCCGACACGCGGCGTGGGGGGACGTTGCGAACACGATCGATAACGACAACCATGTCCGATAGGTCGGGTCGAGTCCCGTACCAGCGAGGAGGACCATGTCTCCCCCACAGGCACACCTGTTCCTGCTCGCCGGGCAGTACCCCGGCACCACCCACGCCCAGACCCTGGAGGCCGCCCGGCACTACGCGCTCGCCGCCGAGACCGCGAACTACGCCGGAGTGTGGATCGCCGAACACCACTTCATCTCGTACGGCATCTGCCCCTCCGCGCTGACCTTCGCCGCCCACCTGCTCGGCGCCACCAACCGGATCACGGTGGGGACGGCGGCCTGTGTGCTCTCCAACCGGCACCCGGTGGCGCTAGCCGAGGAAGCGGTGCTCCTCGACGAACTCGGCGGCGGGCGGTTCGCGTTGGGCGTCGGACGCGGCGGCCCCTGGGTGGACCTGGAGGTCTTCGGCACCGGACTGGACCGCTACGCGAACGGCTTCGCCGAATCGGTCGACCTGCTCGTGGCCTGGCTCTCCGGCGCCGAGGAGGTGGCCGGGACCGACCGCTTCCCGTTCCGCCCGGTCCGGGTGGTCCCCCGCCCCCGCCGACCGGTCCCGACCTGGATCGCGGCCACCTCCGCCCACACCGTCGACCTGGCCGCCCGGCACGGCCTCCCGCTCCTGCTCGGGCTGCACGCCGACAACACCGAAAAGGTCGAGCTGCTCGGGCACTACGCCCGCGTCGCCGAGGAACACGGCCACGATCCGTCGACGGTGGAGCACGCCAGTGCACACCTCGCGTACGTCGCCGACACCGACGACGACGCCCGTGCCGCCGTCCGGACACACCTGCCCGCACTGCTCGGCGGCGTGGACGAGTACGTCCGGATCGACGGCACCCCGACCGGTGGACGGGATCACCGGCGGTACGTCGAGCGGCTGCTCCAGATCCACCCGGTCGGCGCCGCAGCCTACTGCCGCGAACGACTCGCCGAGGCCGCGGCGACCACCGGCGTACGCCACCTGCTGCTGATGGTCGAGGCCGGGGGCGGCCGGTCGGCGACGCTCGACAACATCGACCGGCTGGCCGCACAGGTTATCGCCACAACCACGAGTTGAAGAGAAATTGGAGCGGGATCCGGCACGCTCGTCCCATCGGGGGGAGTCGCCGTCCGAACTGGGGCGGACACGCATCGTCGGGAATGGGTGCTGAACGTGGGCATGGTGCTGCTGTCCGATCCAGCGGTGATGGCGACTCCGGTACGAGAGTCCGGCGAGCCATTGGTGGATCTACGCAACGTGGCAGCGTTGCGGATCGACCAACGGCTCGCCGACCCGGACGGTAGGTACGCACACCTGCGGGTCGGGGTGGTGGACCGCCTGGTGATGGCACAGACCATGCTGCCGCCCGGGTTCAGGCTCCTCGTCGTCGAGGGCCACCGCCCGATGCGGACCCAGCGGCAGTACTTCGAGGCACACGTCCAGCGGCTACGGGACCGGACGCCCGACGCCGACGAGTCGACACTCTGGCACCAGGCCAGCCGTTACATCTCCCCACCGGAGGTCGCGCCACACGTGGCCGGAGCCGCCGTGGACCTGACCCTCTGCACGGTCGACGGCGAGGAGGTCTGGATGGGTACGGAGGTGAACGACACCGACACCGACACCTGTCACACCGACTCGGCAGACATCTCCGCCGAGGCGCGTACCAACCGGGACCGGCTCGCCACCGCACTGCGCACCGCGGGGCTGGTGAACTACCCGAGCGAGTGGT
This sequence comes from Micromonospora sp. NPDC050417, assembly GCF_044458865.1. Taxonomy (NCBI): domain Bacteria; kingdom Bacillati; phylum Actinomycetota; class Actinomycetes; order Micromonosporales; family Micromonosporaceae; genus Micromonospora; species Micromonospora sp. NPDC050417. The sequence goes on along the minus strand of NZ_JBITIH010000013.1, from coordinate 178,825 downwards.
GGCACTGGTCGTACGGCGACCGCTACTGGGCATACCTGACGCACGCCAACCACGCCCCGTACGGGCCGGTCGAGGGCTGATCCGACCGCTCCGGACAGCCCCGTCGTCACCTCGACCCGCGAGCCGGCCGAACCACGGCCACTACGATCCAAGGGTGTCGGGTGGCGTAGTGGCTGGAGGTCGTCGTGCTGCAGGTCCGACTCCTCGGCCCGGTCGCGGCCTACTCCGCGGATGAGCCGATACCGCTGGGGGGCAGCAAACCCCGGGCGCTCTTCGCGGCACTGGTGCTCGAACGGGGACGGGTCGTGCCAGCAAACCGCCTGGTCGACGTGGTCTGGCCGGAAAACCCTCCGGAGCGGGCCCGCGCGCTGATCCAGACCTACATCTCCACGCTGCGCAAGTCGTTCGCCCGGCACGGGCACCCCGAGGTGATCGGCACCGAGTCCCCCGGCTACCTGGCCCGACTCGACGGCGCGACCGTCGACGCCGACCTCCTGGCCGACCTCGTCGACAGGGCGAGGGAACAGGTCGCGCGGGGCGACCTCGCGGGCGCATCCGGCCTGCTCCACCGGGCGGTCGGCCTCAGCCACGGACCGGCCCTGTCGGGACTGGGGAACTCCCCCCTGGAGGCGGAGGCCCGCCGACTCGACGAACTGCTGCTGACCGCGCTGGCCGAACGCTTCGAGATCGAACTGGGCATGGGCCGACTCGACCACCTCGCCGAGCTGACCGGCCTGGTGACGCGGCATCCCACCAACGAACGCCTACGCGGACAGTTGATGGTGACGCTGTACCGGCTGGGACGCCAGACCGACGCGCTCGCCTGCTATCGAGAGGGCCGCTCGGCCCTCGTCGATGAACTGGGGGTGGAGCCGGGGCGGCGGCTGCGGGACCTGCACAGCGCGATCCTGCGCGGCGGCGGCGACCTGCTTGAGACCAGCCAACCGGCTCGGGAACCCCGACCCCCGGCAGTCGTCCCGGCGCAGGTGCCGCTCGGCCCCTCCGACTTCACCGGACGCGAGGCGGTACGTACCACGCTCGCCGACGCGCTGCGGACCGCGACCCCCGGCACCCACGTCCTGGCCGGCCAGGGCGGCAGCGGCAAGTCCGCCCTGGCCGCCTGGGTCACCCGGCAGGTGGCGGAGTCGTTCCCGGACGGTCAGCTCTACGCCGAGATGCGGGGCATGACCGAGACGCCGGCAACCCCCGACGAGGTGCTCGCCGGTTTCCTGAGGTCGCTCGGCGTCAACCCGACCCACCTGCCGGACTCGACCCGTGAGCGGACCGAGCTGTACCGCAGTCTGGTCGCCGACCGGCGCCTGCTCGTCCTCTTCGACGACGCCGCCGACGAGCAGCAGGTCCGGCCCCTGCTTCCGGCCGGCCCGAGGTGCGCGGCCCTGATCACCTCACGGGACCGGCTCGCCGGGCTGGCCGGCGCGGCCCTGACCGAGGTCGAAGTTCTCACCGACGACGAGGCATGGACGCTGCTCACCCGCATCGTCGGCGCCGCCCGGGCCGACGGTGACGCCGAATCGGCCCGACGCATCCTGGCCGCCTGCGAGAACCTGCCGTTGGCGATCCGGATCGCCGGCGCGCGGCTGGCAACCCGTCGGCACCTGCCACTGCGGGTGCTCGCCGAACGCCTCACCGACGAACGACAGCGCCTCGACGAACTCGCCGCCGGCGACCTCGCGGTCCGGTCCAGCATCTCCCTGAGCTATCGGGCACTGGACCCGTCGGCCCGCACCGCCCTGCGGCACCTGGGCTTCTTCGGCCTCCCGAAGTTCGACGCCTGGGTGCTGAGCTTCCTGCTCGCCACCTCCGTCTCTCTCGCGGAACGGATGCTGGAGGTGCTGGTGGACGCGCATCTGGTCGAGTTCACCGGGGTCGACCAGACCGGGGTGCTGCGCTACCGCCTGCACGACCTGGTCCGCCTCTACGCCCGTGAGCGGGCCGATGCCGAGGAGCGGCCCGAGGTGCTGCGGGACGCCATCTCCCGGGCGGTCGGCGGGTGGCGGACCATGATCGACCGCATCACCACCACCTTCCCTCCGGCCGAGGTGGTCTGGCGCAGGCCACCCGGCCCCGGGCTGCCGATCGCCGAGGAGTTCGCCCAACGGGTGCTCGCCGACGCGAGCGGCTGGCTCCAGCGCGAGGAACCGGTACTGGTGATCGGCGTCGAACGGGCGGCAGCGGTCGGCCTGCACGAACTCGCCTGCGACTTCGTCTCGGCCAGGATGGCGTTGCAGTTGGAGGGCGCCAACCGGTTCGAGCTCTGGTCCCGGATCGTCACCGCCGCCCTTGAGGCCGCCGAACGGGCCGGCAACCTCGACGGTGAGGCGAGGATGCTGGCCGAACTGGCCCAACTGCGCTACGCCGAGGACCGGTACGACGAGTCCCGGCGGTACTTCGGCGAGGCGCTGAGCCGGTTCCGTGTGCTCGGCGACGTCCCCGGTCAGACCGCCGCCCTGGCCGGACTGGGACTCGCCTGCCGGGAGCCCGGCTACCTGGCCGAGGCGCTGCACTTCCTCAACCAGGCCGTACCACTGTTGCGGGATCTCGACGACGCGGTCGGCATCGGGTACGTGCACCGCGTACGCGGCTCGGTGCTGCTGGAACAGGGCGACTTCGCGATGGCGCTCGCCAACTTCGAGGTGTCGTTGCGGGCCTACCGGCGGACCGGCAGCCGGCGTGGGGTCGCGTACACGTTACGCAGCCTCGGCCTCTACCACCGCGCCCGAGGCGACTACGAGCAGGCGTTACGGGCCTGCGCCGAGTCGGCCGAGATCTTCCACGAACTCGGCAACGAACTGATGCACTCGTACGCCGTACGCGCCCACGCCACCACCGAACTGCGGATGGGGCGGGCCGACGCGGCGCTGCCCCGGCTGGAGTGGGCGCTGTCGGTGGCGCGGGAGGCGGGCGACCGCTGGGGGCAGGGAGTCGCGCTGCGCGTACTCGGTCAGCTCTACCTGGCGACCGGGCAGCTCGGGTTGGCGGAGGCGTCGCTGGATGCCTCGCTGTCGCTGTGGGACCGGGTGCAGGCACCACTGTGGCGGGCACGTACCCGGTACGACCTGTCCCTGGTGTACCGGGCGCGCGGCGACATCGACCGGGCCGACACGGCGTTCACCGACGCGTACCAGGTGTTCCACCACTACAACTCGCGCGAGTACGTCGAACTCCGGCGCCACTGACCCGGCACGCCCCGCCGCGCCGAGGCGGTCGGAGCCTGCCACGCGTCTAGGCTCACCCCCGTGGACGATTCCGACGTTCAACTGCGACCCACACGCGCCGACGACCTCTGGCTATTCGAACGACAGGCGGTCGACCCAGAGGCCGTGGGCTCTTTCAACTGGTCCGGATACAAGGATCCGACACACGCGCGCCGCCAATTCGACCAGAACGGCTTACTGGGCCCGGACGCCGGACGACTCGTCGTGTCGAACGGCGGCACCATAATCGGTGACGTCGCCTGGAGCAGGGTGACGTACGGGCTTCCGACCTGGTGGTGCTGGAACATCGGGATCTCACTGCTGCCCGAGTATCGGCACCGGGGCCTCGGCACCGCGGCGCAGTCACAACTCGTCCGCTATCTGTTCGGCACGACTCCAGCCGAACGGATCGAGGCATACACCGACGTGCAGAACAAGGCCGAACAGCGGGCGCTGGAAAAGGTCGGATTCACCCGGGACGGCGTACTTCGATCCACGCAGTTCCGGGACGGACAATGGTGCGACCTGTACCTCTACAGTCTCCTGCGACACGAATTGGAGACCGGTCCCGGCTACGGTTACGGGGAATGACGTCAACGGCCGGCGAGGCGGTCAGTGCGGTCTCATCTCGACCAGTTGCTCGCCCCCGCTGGTGCGCTGGTAGAGCACCGTACGTCCAGTTGGGTGGTGGTCTTCGGCGACTCCAACTGGGTGAGGATGATCGCCCGTACGGGGCCGAGCAGGGCACTCAGCGCAGGGCAGACCTGGCGGCGGTCTGTACGGCGCTGGTCAGCGCGTTGAGGATGACCGAGTCCAGCCGCCAGTGCTGCCAGTAGAGCGGCACGTCGAGGTGTCGGCCGGGGGCGATCTCCACGCAGCGGCCGGCGGTGATGTCGTCACGGGCGATCTGCTCCGGCACCAGCCCCCAACCGAGGCCGAGCCGGACCGCCTCGACGAAACCCCAGGCGGATGGGACGTGGTGCAGTGGCGGGTCGAGCCGTCGCCGGGTGACCCGGTTCAGGAAACGGTGCTGGAGGGTGTCCTTGCGGTTCAAAGCGATCATCGGTGCGGCGGCGAACGAGTCGCGGGCCGGTCCGTCCGAGAAGTGCCGGGTGGCGAGCCGGGGCGCCGCGACGGCGAGGTAGCGCATGGCGCCGAGCCGTTCCACCCGACACCCCTGGACGGGTACGTTCTGCGCGGTCACCGCGGCCATCACCGATCCGTCCCGGAGCAGTTCGGCGGTGTGGTCCTGATCGTCCTCTCGGAGATCGAAGGTGACCGTGAAGCCCGGTGGCAACTCGGTCAGGGCGGCGAGGAACCAGGTGGCGAGCGAGTCGGCGTTGACCACCACCGCGACCCTGGTCCGGGCCTCGGCGCCGCCCAGGGAGCCACGGGCGGCGCGCAGCGCCTCGTGTTCGAGGAGGGCGACCTGACCGGCCAGGCGGAGCAACGCCTGCCCTGCCTCGGTCGCCTCGCACGGCTTGGTACGGCGTACCAGCACCTGCCCGACGACCTGTTCGAGCGCCTTGATCCGTTGGCTCACCGCCGACGAGGTGACGTGCAACGTACGGGCTGCGGCCTCGAAGCTGCCCTCGTTGACGACGGCCGCGAAGGTGGTGAGCTGTACGGAGTCGAGTGCCACCTAAGTAATCCTAATCAAGCCTAAGAATCATTAGCTGGAGCGAAGCTCCCCGCGACCGTAGCGTCGGCGCATGTCCTCCTCCCCCACGACCACGTCATGATCGCCTCCACAGTCGCCGGGTTCTCGGTCTCCCTCGCGCTGATCGTCGCCATCGGCGCGCAGAACGCGTTCGTCCTGCGCCAAGGGCTCCGCCGGGAACACGTCCTGCCCGTGGTCGTGGTCTGCGCCGTCTCGGACGCGCTACTGATCACGGTCGGCATCGCGGGCGTCGGCGCGGCCATCGCCAACCACACCACCCTGCTCGACATCATCCGCTACGGCGGTGCCGCGTTCCTTCTCTGCTACGCCGTGCTCGCCGCCCGGCGGGCACTACGGCCGGCGGCGCTCACCCCCACCGAACGGCCTCCGGCCGCACTCGGCGTGACCCTGCTGACCTGCCTCGCCATCACGTACCTCAACCCGCACGTCTACCTGGACACGGTGCTGCTGCTCGGAGCCGTCGCCCACCAGCACGAACACCGCTGGCTCTTCGGCGGCGGAGCCGTCCTGGCCAGCACCGTCTGGTTCGCCGCACTCGGCGCCGGGGCGGGACGGCTCGCCCCCGCGCTGACCCGGCCGACCGCGTGGCGCGCGCTCGACGCTCTGATCGCCGTGGTGATGGTGGCGCTCGGCGCCTCCCTGCTCCTCGGCTGACCAGGTACACATCCGCCCTGGTCACATACCGACAGGCGAGACAAGAATATCGTGGTCGCGACCGTAGGCCACCAAGGCATCCGTATTCTGATATTCGCCGTTGGCCGCACTCGGGGTGAGCTTGTCGAGATAGCAGAAGAACTCGGCAGACGCAAGACAGCGACTGATGCTTATAGGCAATTGATTGGTTGTAGTCCGAGGGCCTTTCGACGATGTCGTCGAGGATGTCAGATCTGTTCCGGCCGGTCGTGGCGAGGATGCCGTACCTGTACGCCTCGCGGCCGTCGACGGTAACGGCCACGATAGCGTCAGGTGTACCGGCACCATCGCGGCGCCGCACCAGGTCGACGAGGTCGGATCCCCCGTCGGAACGCAGGAGGACGTCGTCTCCGCCGAGAAAGAGGAAGTCATCCTCGCCTACCAAGTCCCGAGCGATCATGGCGGGTGCGGCGGTGCCGTACCGATGGTCATCACCGAATGCGAGACGGAGCCGAATGTGAGACGGAACCCTTAAATCTCAGATCCCAGCCAGCGGGACCATCGTGGCTACTTCACCTAGGTGGTACCGAGGTGATCTCGATGTGCTCGAAGATGTCGGCGTCGGTCTCCTGCTGCCAGCTCGGTAGGTCGTTCCAGGCCGCGACGTACGACGGTTTCGGGTTCGGGATGTGGCGGTGGATTTGTGCGGCCCAGCACACCGCGACGAACTGGCCCTTCTGGGTCCGGGTTAGCTGTCGGGTCGCGCCGCCGCTGCCGTGGATGAAGGCGGCGATCAGGTCGTAGACGGTCGCGGCGCTCCGCTGTTCCCAGTCTGGTGTTTCGTCCCACGGAATGACGTAACCCGGCTTCGGTTCGCCCGGGTAGTGCTTCCTGACTCCTGCGATCCATGCCTCACGGAAGACTTGCCCGTTTTCCATCGACACTTGGAGTACCTTTCGTCGCCGGTCCCGAATGATCAAGGCGTTGTCGTGCTCAGTTGTGCAATCTGCGCGGCCAGGTGCTGCACGTGCTGGTCTGTGGGGTAAGCCGCGAGGTACGGGAGCAGGCTGCATAGCTTGCGGACTACGACTCCGGAGCGGGTCTGCCGGGCGATATCGAGCGCCGCGGTGCCGTGGGTGACGAGTTGTAGGGGATCCCGGTGCAGCGCGCCGACGGCCGCCAGGTCAACCAGCGTGACGCCGCGGCGCCGGCCGGGCGGGGTGCTGCTTAGTACGTCGGTCAGGATCGGTTCGGCTAGGTCCGGGCGGCGCTGCCTGACGTAACAGCCGGCGCGGTCTTCTGCCAGCCGGCTGCCGTCGAAGCGAAGCCAGCCGCCGTTGTGTGGGCGGGCGCCGAGCGCGTGGACCTGTTCTGCGGTCTCAAGGGCGCGCTGGCAGCCGTCCAGGTCGCCGACGCCGGCGAGGGCTTGTGCGTGGACGGCGTTGACCCAGTGCCGGGTAGATAGGTGGGTGTCGCCCCGGGAGGCCAGGTCGTCTGCCAATTCCAGCAGGGGTACGGCGAGCTCGTAGCGTTGCTCGAAGACGCTGATGTACGCGTGTCGGGTCATGGCGCAGGCCCAAAGGTCCATTGCCCCGGCTTCCCGGCTTGCTGTGGCGGCAAGGGTGTAGCAGTGCGCCGCATTGGCATAGCGGTTGGCATCGAATGAGAGCTCTCCGGCGAGTTGGAACGCGTCGGCGGTCAGCTCACACAGTCGCTGGTGAACGGTGTCGGGTTGTGGGTGGCGCAGGGCCGTGGTGAGCCGTTCGAGCTGCGCTCGGACGTCGGGGAACAACTTGCCCTTGGCCGGCGCGGCAAGAAAGTCGATCCATAGACCGTCGTTGAGAGCCGCGAGATGCTCCACCGTCTCTGGATCACCACGTCTGGAGAGATCAGCGGTAAGGCGGTTGGGGTCGAGCCGCTGAGGGTCGATCAGGGCTGTGGCTTGTCCGGTGCTGAGTGCGGCGGCGGCCACGCTGAGCAGGGACAGGATGTCGCGGCGATTCATGTCGGCGGAGTCCGGCTCGTGAGCATCGGGCGGCGCAGCAGCATAAGCGGAGTTTCCCACACTGCCGGGGTCGAAATCCGGACCGTGGTCGGCGAACGGGCCATGGAACCAGCGCAGATGAGTCGGCATGCCGAGCGTACGTGCCCAGAGTTCGAGGCGGTCCAAGTCGCGGATTGACGGACCGCTCTCGATGCGGCTGAGCTGCGGCTGGGTAAGGCCGACCCACGCCGCGACCGTCGCCTGTGGGATGACGCCTCCGTGGAACGGATGGCGCCGGTATGCCGCGATGAGGTGGCCAAGGTGGCGCTCCTGTACCGCGTCCCGGACGCGGTCCGTTTCCCAGAATTCGGCGGGCACGACCGGCGGGCGGGCGAGCCGGTCATGGGCCTGTCGGACGCAGGCAGCGCAACTGGTGCCAGGGTTGTCGCGGGCCAGCCGGGTGCCACATCCGCAGTAACGGTACTCGGCAGATGAGGTCACGGCGTGAATCGCTCCTCGCTGTCGGACGACCAACGGGCGGTGACGGACACGCTACACGGGCCGTATGCGCAGCGGGTATACGTCGCATGCTCCAATCGGCATGTCTCTCGGCCTGGCCAGTTACCTAAGGTACGTCGTAACCGGGTGCGGTGGCCGATGCCAGAGAGGGCTCGGCCACCGGGCTCGCCCGATCCCAACCCTAGGGAGGACGGCCATGACCACCGATCTGGAAGCGACGACGGTCGGCAAGCGGGCAGCGGAAATCCTGGAGGCCGTGCAGGCGCACCCCGCCTACGCGCGCCTCACCGACGCGTCGATGAAGTACAGCCCGTGCTGGGCGACGTTCACCGGCTACCCCACGATCTCCAACTGGAACCTGGCCGCCGACGGCGGGCCGCTGCTGGTTGAGGCGCTGCGTGTGCTGGCGCTCAAGGCCGCGGTGTACGACCTGACCGGCGGCGACGAGCAAGCCGCTGAGCTGTTGGTCCCCGACCCGGTGGACGAGATGATCCACGCCGTCCTGGCGCAGTTCACGCTCATGACCAAGCTGCAAACGGACCTCGGCCTGCTCTTCCCGCACGCCACCGAACTGGAGTCCTACACCTACACGCGGGGCTGCGTCACCGACGACTACTACGCCGCCGCCGGTTGGGGCGAGCCGCCCCTGCGGTACTGGCTCGACAGCGGCGATGTCCATCGGCGGCTGGCCATCCTCAACGGCCTCTACCAGCAGGTCGGGATCGGGGCCGACGGACGAAGCCACAACATCGACTTCGACACCGTGGCCGACGGGCGGGAGCCCGTCGGCGCCGTCAGCTAGCGACGGGCCAGCTCGACCGAGAGCACTCGGCGCAGGGCCGCAACCACATCGCCCGAGGCGAACCGTTGGGTGGCGACCCGTTCGGCCCACGCCACGGCCGTAAAGATCTGGTCCTGGCTCGCCATGCGCAGTGTGGCGACGAGCCACCCCTCAAGGTCTTCCCGCTCCGTCGGCAGTTCCAACGCCTCTGGCGACGGCGGCGGGGCGGGAAGACTCAGGTCCGGCAGCGGCACACCGGCCGACGCGTACGCACCCGGGGGCATGCCGACCCGGTACGGATGCACGCACACCGCCGTCCCGCCCCGGCCCACCCGCCACCCGACAGCCGGGTCGTAGGCGAACTGACGGTCCGGACGACTCACCACGTCGAAGCATCCTGGGCCGAGCACCTGTGCAGGGCAGACCCCACACGTGTCGTCAGGCCACGACGGCAGCGGACCATCCACGCACCAATCCTAGGGCGGAGGCGCTCAGATGACCGTCCCATCCCCACCACGCCACCCGACGATCGACCGGGCCATGGCAGACGCCCGCACCTGGTGCGCCGGTCGGATCATCGACGACCGGCCCGCGATCGCCCACGCCGTCCGGGTCGCGGTCACTCTCGGCCGTCACGTTCCAGACGTCGCACCGGACATGGTCGCGGCCGCGCTGCTGCACGACAGCCCAGAGTTCGCCCCAGCCGGCATCAATCTCGATGCAGTCCTCACCAGCCGCTACGGCCCGGAGGTGACCCGGGTCATCCGTGCCCTTGAGGTCGAACACGCCGCACTCGACAGCCCCGACCCGCCGGTCACCGTCGATGACCACCCAGTACTCCTGATCTCCACCGCAGACAAGATCGTGGCTCTCACGTCCCTCCTGCGCCGCGCCGTGCTCTCCGGCAACATTGACGCCTTCTTCGGTGCTCGCCCCGGCCTGCTGCGCCTGCTGCCGTACTTCCGGCGGTGCCACCGCGCCAGCGCCGAGCATGTGCCACCAACCATGACCAACCAGCTCGGCATCGTGCTCGATCACCTCGACCAGGCCACCGCCCCGGCACGGCTCGCACTACGGTGAGCGACAGCTCGTGGGACTCCCACCTCATCGATCGCCTATGCGTCGATCTCTGCATGGCAGCAGGTCTGCCCGCGCCGACGCGACGACTACCGATCCGGGTATGGCGACTGTCCGGGGTAGAACGGGTTCTCCTCGCCAACGGTGCGACCGTCGTCCTCAAATACGCCAAAGCCCCCTTCGCCCGTGAGGCCCAGGCACTCACCATCGCTGCCGCACGCCGCATCCCCGTACCCACACTCCGTGCCGCCACCACTGTCGACGGTGTCCTCGCCATGATCATCAGCGATCTCGGGCAAAGCAGTCGCCCCCCGCACCGTGCCGACGTAGCCACCGCCGCCGTTCGTCTACACGAAGGCGGTCCGGCTCCCGAGCTCCCCACCGTCAATCAATCCACCCTGCAAGCCCTACCCGGCCAATGCCTGGCACTGGTCGACCACCTTCACAACACCGGACGAATCACCAATCCCGAACAGCTCAAACGCCCACTCACCGCCCTCGCCTCAGACGCCCGACGCCTCGCCGCCGACACGGAGAGGCCACCGTACGGCCTCTGTCATGGCGAGCTTCATCCCAGCGCCATTCACATCGGGCAGGCGGGATGGCACCTCCTCGACCTCGCCCTCGCACACACCGGGCCCGGACTACTCGATCTCGCCTCCTGGTACGGCACCCGCGACGCCCCCAAGCAGCACACCTTCGAAAGGCTGATCACTGAATACATCGCCAGCGGTGGCGACCCCGCCGCCAACACCGATCGCGGTCGCCTCCCAGCCGCCGCCTGGGCGCTCGGTTGGCACCGAATTACTTCCGCCGCTTGGCACCTCGGCCAGGCCGTACGAGACGCCGCGCGAGACTGGGTCGACCCGGCGGACCTACGAGCGGCGCATCGGCAGCTTGCTACTGCCGCGGTCCTGCTCGTTCAGTGAGGCTTACGACCACTCCTCAGTCTGAAGGGCTCATCCGACACCCGACGGTGCCGAACGAATCTCGAATGGATGCATATCCCCGCCGTCGCCCCGACCTGCCGGACAGCCGTGTACACGACTAGAGGGACCAGCCGCCGTAGGTCAGGCCGCACCGGTCGCAGTCGCTGTCCGGATGGAGTTCGGGCGGCCAGGCGTGGTCCACACAGTTGACACCCCGCCTCGATACACGGGGATCCGTCAGACCTCCGACGGGGGGATCGACAGCGGCGTGACCTGGGGTGGGGCAGGGCTCGTTCGGGGTGCCGGCGTCATCGGTCGTGGCCTGCTCCAATCACCCGTGGTGAGCGATGCCGGGCCGGTACGGGGGCGGAGAGCTAGACCTCCGTCCATGATGCACTGATCAACAGCCTACCCCCAGTGCTCAGTCGGGCACGAGTGGTGATGGCCTGTCAACCGGCATTGGCCCGGCCGAACGCGTGGCGCGTGCTCGACGCTCTGATCGCCGTGGTGATGGTGGCGCTCGGCGCCTCCCTGCTCCTCGGCTGACCGAGTGCACACCCGACCAGGTTCAGGAAGGTGAGTCAGAGTGTGCTGCTCACACGGCCATGACCTGCGCCAACAGGGGCGCCACGGCGGCAGATCTGGGTGCCGTTGTACCTACTCCAACTCGTGACCCTACTGTCCAGATTGGGGACTGACGAGCCGGGTGGCCGGAAACAGCAAGTTGGACGGAGCTTGTCCCGTACCTTGACACAAAGATCCGATGTATCCAGACTGTGAGGGGATCGAAGACGACAAGATTCTCGCCATTCCGCTCATTCATCGGATGTTTCGTGGACTAACGTGCTTCGGAGGGACTGTGTCTCGGATCGTGGTTCTTGGGCTGACACTCGCGTTGGCTGGGGGTGGCGTCAGCCCGGCTGCCACGCCGAAGGCATCGCCGGTGATCGTCAAGGTAGCTGCCTTCGGGGCCGACCCCACCGGCCGGGCCGACTCCGCGCCCGCGGTCACCGCGGCGCTGCGGCACGCCAAGACCCTCGGCCGCCCGGTCAGGATCGTCTTCGCGAAGGGCACCTACCAACTGTTCCCGGAGCAGGCCGAGACGCGCGAGCTGTACGTGTCCAACACGGTCGGCGCCGACGAGCGGTACCGAGACAAGAAGATCGGGCTGCTCGTCGAGGACATGCACGACGTCACCATCGACGGTCGCGGCGCGAAGCTCGTCTACCACGGCCTGCAGACGGCATTCGCGTCAATCCGCTCGACCAACGTGACGTTCACGAACTTCTCCTTCGACTACGCCGCGCCGAAGGTCATCGACGCCACGGTCGCCGGCGTGGGCGTGTCCGACGGTCACGCCTACCGCATTCTGTCGATCCCCGCCGGAAGCCCGTACCGGGTAAGCGGAACGCACATCACCTGGCTCGGCGAAACGAGCCCGGTCACCGGGCAACCGTACTGGTCAGGCGTCGACGGGCTCGAGTACACACAGATCCACGATCCGGCGGCGCAGCGGACCTGGCGCGGCGACAACCCTCTGTTCACCGGCGTCGCCACGGTCACCGACCTCGGGAGGCGCCGGATCCGCATCGACTACACGACCGCCACACCGCCGTCGGATGCCGGGCTCGTCTACCAGATGCGGCTGATTGGGCGGGAGGAACCGGGCGCGTTCATCTGGGAGTCGAAGAACGTCACGATGCGCTCGATAAACGCCCATTACCTGCAGACCTTCGGCGTCGTGGGCCAGTTCAGCGAGGACATCACCATCGACAAGGTGAACTTCGCGCCGGACCCGGACTCTGGCCGGACGACGGCGTCCTTCGCCGACTTCGTCCAGATGTCCGGCATCAAGGGCAAGGTCACGATCACCCGGAACGTCTTCGACGGCCCGCACGACGACCCGATCAACATCCACGGCACCTACCTTGAGGTTATCGGGAAACCGGGTCCGGACACCCTCACTCTGTCCTACAAACACCGAGAGACGGCGGGCTTCCCACAGTTCTACCCCGGTGACGAGGTGGAGCTCGTCGACAAGCTCACGATGTCCCCGCTCGATGGCGGGAGGGCGGTGGTCACCGCAGTGGACGGGCCGAGCGGAATGGACCACACCAAGCCGCTGACCACCATGACCGTCACCTTCGACCGGCCACTCCCCGGCGCGGTCGAGATCGGCGGCACGGTCGCGGAGAACATCACCTACACACCGTCCGTCGTCATTTCCGGCAACGTCTTCCGCAACGTGCCGACCCGCGGTGTGCTGGTCACCACCCGCAAGCCGGTGCTGATAACCGGCAACCACTTCGACGCGATGTCCATGTCCAGCATCTACATCTCCTCCGACGCCTACCAGTGGTACGAGTCCGGACCCGTTGCCGACGTCACGATCCGCAAGAACTCGTTCACCCGACCCGCCGGTCCGGTCATCTTCGTTGAGCCGACCAACCGGCTCATCGACCCGGCAAAACCGGTGCACCACAACATCTCGGTCGAGAGCAACACGTTCGACATCGGCGACGTCACCGTCGTCAACGCCAAGAGCGTCGCCGGGTTCGGCTTCACCAGAAACACCGTCCGGCGGCTGGACGGGCCAGGTCACCCGCCGTACACCTCACCGCTGTTCGTGTTCCACGGCAGCTCGGACATCCGGGTCGCGAACAATCACTACGACAAGGGGTTGAATCCTTCCGTGGTGAAGGACCCCAACGTGGCATTGGGTAAGCCGGCCTCGCAGCAGAGTGTGGCCTGGGACGGCGTCGCCAGCCGCGCGGTCGACGGCAACACCGACGGCAACTACCACGCGGGATCCGTCACCCACACCGCTGACGCATCCGACCAGGCGTGGTGGCAGGTGGATCTCCTCAGCAGCTACGCCATCGACGAGATTGCGATCTGGACCCGAACGGACTGCTGTGCCGAACGCCTGACGAATTACTGGGTGCTCCTGTCCGACTCCCCGATCAACGGAGACTCGCTTGAGGCGGCGCGGACGGCACCGGGCGTGACCGCCATCCACCAGCCGGGTCAGGCCGGGCGCCCCACCAGGATCGATCTCGACGGCCCGACAGGCCGCTACGTCCGCGTACAGCTGGAGTCGGGCAACGACCCGCTGTCACTGGCGGAAGTTCAGGTACGAGCCCGCCAGTGACGACGCCCCCGCGTACCAGCAAGCCAGGATCAAAGGCACTGCGGCGCTGGTACGCGGGGGTAACACCCATCAGCTTGTACGGACTGCGGCGACCACCTGACGTACCTGGTCGCCGTCGGTGGCCTCACGCCCATCGCGGTCCACGGGTGCCCGCAGGTGCACCTCGCGTGCCCCGGTCCGCTCGACCACCTCCCGGACGTTGTTCGCGCGGATGCCACCGCCCGCGATCACCCGCAACCGCCCCGCCGCCTGTCGTCGCAGCGCGGCGAGGCGCTCCGCGCCGGTCAGGGCGGTCGGTGCCGCGCCGGAGGTGAGGACCGCGTCCGCGCCGAGGGAGATGATCTCCTCCAACGCGCCGAACTGATCCTCGATCTCGTCGAACGCCTTGTGGATGGTGACCGGCATCGGCCCGGCCGCCTCGACCAGTCGACGCAAGACGGGCAGGTCCAGCCCACCCCGCTCGTTGACGGCCCCGACCACCACCCCGAGGGCGAGGTCGTGCGGGTTGTGCAGGCCGCGTATCGCCTCGATGTCGGCGAGCATGACCTGCTCCTCGGCCGCACTCACCCGGAAGTCGCCGCCCCGGGGACGGACCATCACGCGTACGCCGGCCCGGCGCAGCAGTCGCAACGTGACCGCGACCGCGCCCAGGCTCGGGGTGGTCCCGCCCTGGCCGAGATCGGCGCAGAGCTCCACCCGGTCGGCACCGGCGGCCTCCGCGACCAGGGCGCTTGGTACGTCCCCCACGCAGATCTCGACCGTCGTCGGTAGCTCTGGCCCGCTCATCCGACCACCTTCGCACCCGCCGTGACCCGAGCGGACTCCGGGCGCAGCGGAAAGTGACAGGCGACCTGGTGTACGTCGCCGGCGAGCGGTGGCTCGGTCTCGCAGACGGCCTCGGCGAGCGGACACCGGGTCCGGAACCGGCAGCCGGTGGGCGGGTTGAGCGCGCTGGGCAGCTCACCCCGGATGGTGATGCTGTCACGCGGTACGGCACGGTCCGTAGTGGCGGTGGGGACGGCGTCGATGAGCGCCTGCGTGTACGGGTGCCGGGCAGCCCGTACCACATCGTGGGCCGGGCCGACCTCGACGAGCTTGCCGAGGTACATGACGCCGATCCGGTCGGCCATGTAGTCGACCACGGAGAGGTTGTGGCTGATGAACACGTACGCCAGGCCCAGTTCGCGTTGCAGTTCCCGCATCAGGTTCAGCACCTGCGCCTGGATCGACACGTCGAGCGCGCTGACCGGCTCGTCGCCGACGATCAGGCGGGGCTGCAGGGCCAGTGACCGGGCCAGGCCGATGCGTTGCAGTTGACCACCGGAGAACTCGTGTGGGTAACGCTCCAGCACCCGCCGGGAGAGTCCGACCTGGTCGAGCAGGGTGGCGATCCGTGCCTGACGCGCCGGCCCGTCACCGACCTGCTGGATCTCCAACGGCTCGGCGAGGATCGCGTCGACCCGCATCCGTGGGTTCATCGCCGCGTAGCTGTCCTGGAACATCAACTGGACCTGCCGGTGCATCCGACGCCGTTCACGCCGGTCCAGGGTCGCGGTGTCGGTGCCGTCGAGGACGATCTGCCCGCTGCTCGGTTGCTCCAGGCCGACGACCAGCCGCCCCACCGTCGACTTGCCGCACCCGGATTCGCCCACCAGACCGAACGTCTCGCCGGCCCGGACCTCGAACGACACCCCGGCCACCGCGCTGACCTGCCCGGTGACCCGGCGCAGCAGCCCGCCGGTGGTCGCCTCGAAGTTCTTGACCAGCTCTCGGACCGCGAGGATCGGCTCCTCGGTTGCCACCGGCGCCGCCACCGGTACGGCGACCTCGCGGACCACCGGCGCCGCCACCGGTGTCACGGTCGGCGTCGCGGCGGGGTGCAGGCAGGCGTGCTGGTGGGCGTCGGTCGAGAGCGTCACCTCGGTGGTACGGCAGTCCGCCGAGACGAACCGGCAGCGCGGGGCGAACCGGCAGCCGGTCAGCGGCCGGGACAGGTCCGGCGGCAGGCCGGGAATGCTGTACAGCGGTTCGTTGCCGTCGGTGTCGCGCATCGCCGATTCGGGCAGCGCCTCCAGCAGCGCCTCGGTGTAACGGTGTCGGGGGGAGCGGAACAGTTCGGCGGTGGCGGCGTTCTCGACCACCCGGCCGGCGTACATCACCGCGACCCGGTCGGCGCGTCCGGCGATCACGCCGAGGTCGTGCGTGACCAGGATGACCGCCATCCCGAACTCCTCGCGCAGGTCGTCGATGAGTTCGAGGATCTGCCGCTGGGTGGTGACGTCGAGGGCGGTGGTGGGCTCGTCGGCGATCAGCAGGCGCGGGGAGCAGATGAGGGCCATGGCGATGGCGACGCGCTGCCGCATCCCACCGGAGAGTTCGTGCGGGTAGTTGTCGACGATCCGGTCGGGGCGGGGCATGCCGACCCGGCGCAGCATCTCGATCGCGCGTTCCCGCGCCTGCGCCTTGCCGACCCCCTGGTGGACCCGGAGTGGCTCGGCGACCTGGGTGCCGATGCGCATCGTCGGGTTGAGCGAGGTGAGCGGGTCCTGGAAGACCATGCCCATCCGCACGCCACGGATGCGCCGTACCTCGTCGGGTGGGAGTGCGCGCAGGTCGTGGCCCTCGAAGAGAATCTGCCCGCCGACCACCTCGCCGCCTGCGGGCAGCAGTCCCATCACCGACAGCGCGGTCATGGTCTTGCCGCTGCCGGATTCGCCGACGATGCCAAGTGTTTCGCCCGGCCGGATCTCCAGGCTGACGTCGTCGAGGGCGCGTACGGTGCCGCGACGCAGCGCGATGTCGGTGTCGACGTGCCGCAGGTGCAGCAGGGGCTCCGGGTCCACGAGCGTGGCGGAGCCGTCGTGGGGGCGGGTGGTCGGATCGGTTGGTGCGCTCATAACCTGCTCCTGCTAGCGCCGCCGGAGGCGGACCTCGAAGGCGTCCCTTAGCCCGTCGCCGATGAAGTTGAAGGCGAGGACGATGAGGATGATGGCGATTCCGGGCGGATAGAGCAGCCACCAGTGGCCGCTGTAGGTGTCGGCGAGGCCGTCGGAGAGCATGCCGCCCCAGTTGGCCGCCGGCGGGGGAACGCCGAGGCCGAGGAAGGACAGGTAGGCGACGTAGAGGATCGCGTCGGCGACCTGGAAGGTGGCGTTGACGATCACGGTGCCGATGGCGTTCGGGACGATGTGCCGGCGTACCGCGCGCCCACCGGTGCCGCCCATGGCCCGCATCGCCTGGATGTACTCACGGGAGCGCAGGCTGAGCGCCTCGCCCCGGACCAGCCGGGCCGGTCCCAGCCAGGCGAAGGCGCCGATGATGAGGATCAGCATCGGCACGCTCGGGGTGACGATGGCGGCCAGGAGCATGAACAGGAACAGCGCCGGGATCGACATCATCGCGTCGACCACCCGCATCATCGCCGCGTCCACCCAACCGCCCGCGAAGCCGGCGACGGCTCCCCAGACGGTACCGAAGGCGGTGGCGAGAATGCCCGCCGCCAGCCCGACGACGATGGAGGTCTGTCCGCCGAGCATGAGGCGGCCGAGTTGGTCGTAGCCGACGCCGTCGGTGCCGAGCGGGTGTCCGGCGGTGCCGGGGGCCAGGTGCACCGAGGCGAGGTCGGTGTGGACCTGGTCGGTGCGGTGCAGCAGCGGCCCGAGGAAACAGATGCCGGCGAGCAGGATGAACAGGCCCAGCCCGACCAGGGCCAGACGGTTCTCGCAGAAGACCGCGACCCCTTGACGCCAGAGGCCGCGTACGGGTGGCTCGTCGGTGTCGCCGAGGCGGGAAGGATTCGGGTCAGCCGGGCGGGGTGTCTCGTCCAGGGTCGTCACGACGCGCTCGCCCGGAGTCGGACCCGGGGGTCGACGGCGGCGTACACCAGGTCGGCGAGGAGCGCGCCGAACACGGTGGCGACCGAGATGATCAAGGTAACTCCGAGCAGGATCGGGAAGTCGCGCTTGAGCGCGGCCTGCCAGAAGAGCTGCCCCATGCCGGGGAAGTTGAACAACGACTCGACCACCAGGGCGCCACTGAACAGTGCCGGCAGGTACATGCCGAGCAGGGTGATCACCGGGAACAGCCCGTTGCGCAGGGTGTGCAGGACGACCACCCGTCGTTCGGACAGGCCCTTGCTGCGCGCGGTGCGTACATAGTTCTCGTTGAGGTTGTCGACCATGGAGGAACGTACGTAGCGGGAGTAGACCGCGATCGTCACGATCGCCAGGGTGACGGTGGGCAGGACGAGTCCGGCCGGGTCGGCGAGGACCTCCGCCAGGGTGAACCCCTGCGGCGCCTCGGGCGGCAGGACCGGCCAGACCTGCGAGAACAGAATGATCATCATGAGGCCCAGGAAGAAGATCGGGGTGGCGTACGCGAGCAGCGAGACCGAGGTGATCGCGTAGTCCGGCCACCGGTTGCGCCGTACCGCCTGGATCACCCCGAGCGGGATCGCCAGCACGACGGCCAGCAGGGTCGAGAGCAGCGACAGCACCATGGTCTTCGGGAGCCGCTGGGCGATGGCCTCGGTGACCGACTGGTTGAGTTGGAACGAGTAGCCGAGGTCGCCGTGGAGCAGACGCTGGACGTACATCGCGTACTGCTGGATCCAGGGCTGGTCGTAGCCCATCTCGTGGTCGAACGCGGCCAACTGCTCCAGCGTCGCCTCCTTCCCGAGGGTGGCTCGGGCCACACCCCCGGGCAGGAGATGCAGGATGATGAACGTGATCACCGTGACGAGCACGACGACGATGAGGGCCTGGCCCAGGCGCGTGACGAGATACCTGACCACTGGCGACTCCCTCCCGGTCAGGGGCTCCGATGGCGCGCGGGGGCGCCATCGGAGCCGGGACGGTCAGTGACTCAGCTCTTCCAGGACCAGTCCTGGAAGAACATGTTGTTCATCGGGTCCTGCGGATCGACACCCTGGAGCCCGGTGCGGTACGCCGAGATCTGGAACACCGGATTGGGCATCCAGAGCACCGGCAGGTCCTTCGCCAGCAGGTCGTTGTACGCCTTGAGCGCACCGTCGTCCTCGGAGAACTGGGTCGCCTCGATCAGCTTGTCCGCCTCCGGGTTGCTGTAGCTGCCCAGGTTGACCGGGGCATCCGTGGCGAAGAGCCGCTCACCGCTGGCGAAGGCCGGGTAGTACCAACTGCCCTGCGATCCGAAGAAGGACATGTCCCAGGTGCAGGTGGCGTCGGCCGGCTTGCAGGCCGGGGTGACCGCGACCGAGTCCGGGACCTCCTTGATGGTCAGGTCGATCCCGACCTTCGACATCTGCGACTTGATCTCCGCGAACATCTTCGTGGTCGCGGCGAAACCGGTCTGGCTGACCACGGTCAGGGCCAACGGGGTGCCGGCGGCGATGCCCTCGCCGCACTGGTCCGCGCCACTGCCCGCGTTCTGGCAGGTGGTCTGGCCGTCCGGGGTGACCTTCCAGCCGTGGCTCTCCAGCAGTTGCCGAGCCTTGGCGGGGTCGAAGGAGTAGACGCATCCGGCGGAGGCGTCACCGCCCGGCTTCGGCGGTACCGGCCCGCAGCTCGGCGACGCCATGCCGGACCAGATGACCTTGCTGATGGTCGGCTGGTCGATCAGCATCTGCATCGCCTGGCGCAGGTACGGCTGCTTGAACAGCACGCCCGTCTTCGGGTTGTGGTAGTTCAGTTGCAGGTAGGTGATGGACCACCCGTACCAGGGCGAGATCTTGTAGTCCTTGGACTCCAGGTACTTCTCCTGGGACAGGTTCGACGCGGGTACGTAGCCGTAGTCGATCTCCCCGGCGCGGAGCACGTTGAACTCCGCGTCGTCACTGGTGAACGGCCGAAGTACGACCTTCGACAGCTTCGGCTTGTCGCTGCCGGAGTAGTTCGGCTGTGCGGTGAGGACGACCTCTCCGTTCGGCACGTACCGGTCCAGTTTCCACGCCCCGCTGTTGACCTTCCACAGCTCGTTGGTCGCGTACGTCTTCGGGTCCTTCGCCGCCTCGGTGAGGAAGGCGAAGACCTTCTGGGCGCCGGCCGGCGTGCTGGACAGGTCGGCCGGTTGCGCGGTCGCGGAGTCCTTGTCCCAGACGTGCTGCGGCATCGGCACGATCCGGTTGAGCTGGTTTCCGACGAACCACGCGGTGTTGTACACCTGGGTGGTGGTCAGCGAGAAGGTCTTGGCGTCCTTCACCGTGAACGCGGCGATGTTGTCGGGGAAGCCACCGGCCCGGTAGGACGCCCACTTGTCCTTGTTGGCGGTGACCAGGTCATACCAGAACTTGATGTCCCGGGTGGTGACCGGCTTCCCGTCCGACCAGGTGTTCTCCTTGAGCGTGATGGTCATGGTCCGGCCGCCGTCGCTGATCTCCGGGGGCTGGGCCATCGAGCGCTCGGGATCGATGTTGTACTTGGCCGTGCCGTCCAACCGGTACTCGTACAGGTGCCGGTACTGGGCGGCGCCGAAGATCGCGTTCTCGCCCTGGGTGAAGCCCGGTGCCGAGATCGGCAGGATCCAGTTCGGGGTGCGGAAGGCGACGGTCACGGTGTCCCGGCCCTGACTTCCGCCCGCGCCGTTCTTGGTCGAGCCGGCACCACCCGTGCAGGCGGTAAGCCCCAATCCGATGACGATCGCGCTGGCTACGGCCATGGTGCCGCGCCGTGCGCGCCACGGGAATCTGCGTCTCATGGGTCTCCTCGATTGATGGCCTACGCCCCGCGTCGTCCGCGTCGGGTCCGGCCGCCCGGTGCTCCTCGAACGATCAACGCGAAGAATGTATAGCGGGTAAAGTTTTGAGTCAACGAAACTAACCGTCTTTGTTCGGCAACTTTGGTTGGGCTACGATCAAAGTCGGCGAAGCATCTTCCGATACTCTTCGCGGTGGCGCGTCCCCGCCGCCGGACAGCGCAGGGAAACGCCGGAAGACCGGCCCTGAGAAGGAGAGGCATGTCGGACCCGTCGATCTCCGCCACCCTGCGCGAACAGACCATCAACCTGCTCGCCAGCGGTGCGGCCACCTCCCGCGCCGACCTCGTGGAGGCACTCCAGGTCGCCCCCTCGACGGTCACCAGCGTGGTGCGGCGCCTACTTGAGGAGGGCGCTGTGCTGGAGGAGGGCGTGGGCCGTTCCACCGGCGGACGACGGCCGCGCATCCTGCGCCTACGCGAGACCGAGGGTGTCTTCGCCGTCTCCGAACTCGGCGCCCAGCACGCCCGCGTCGGCATCTGCGCACCCGACGGGCGTCTACTCGCGACCGAGGAGGTCGCCATCGACATCGCCGCCGGCCCCGGCGAGGTCTTCGACACCGTCGCCCAGACGTTCACCAGGCTCCAGGCCGCCACCAGCCCGGGGCAGGCGCTACTCGGCGTGGGTGCGGCCCTGCCGGGTCCGGTCGAGTTCCCCCGGGGCCGTCTCATCGGCCCCGCCCGCATGCCCGGCTGGAGCGGTGTCGACGCACAGGCCGACCTCGGCCGGCGGTTCGACGTCCCGGTGGTGGTCGACAACGACGCCCGTGCCGCCGCCATCGGCGAGTACGTCACCAGGGGCCGGGACACCGGCGACATGATCTACGTCAAGGCCGGCACCGGCATCGGCGGCTGCCTCGTCACCGACGGCCAGATCTACCGGGGCGGCCGTGGGCTCAGCGGCGACGTCACCCACGTACGCGTGGCCGACAGCGGCGAGCGCCACTGCTCCTGCGGCAACCGGGGCTGCCTGGAGACCGTGGCCAGCGGCGCCGCCCTGGCCCACCAACTGACCGAGGGCGGCCTGCCGACGACCACCACCCGCGACGTCATCACCGCGGTGAACAACGCCGAGCCGACCGCGGTAACCATCGTGCGCCGCGCCGGCGGGCTGGTCGGGGTGGCCCTCTCCGGGCTGGTCAACTTCCTGAACCCGGACGCCGTCGTCATCGGCGGTGCCCTCTCCAGCCTCGACGTCTACGTGGCCGCCGCCCGTGGGGTGCTCTACGAACGCTGCCTACCGTCCATGACCCAGTCACTCTCCATCGACGCCAGCACCGCCGGCGCGAACGCGGCCCTCATCGGCCTCGGGCACCTGGTGCGTACGGCGGCCGAAGCCCGACCCGCCTGAGGAGTTCTGCACCCGTGCCCCGTCCCCTGCGCATCGCCATCGGCGGCGTCCACATCGAATCCAGCACCTTCACCCCCCACCTGAGCACCGCCGACGACTTCGAGGTCACCCGGGGGGACACGCTGCTGGCCCGCTACGACTGGCTCTCCCCGGTCCACCCCTGGGCCGCCGACGTGGAATGGATACCCCTGGTCCACGCCCGGGCGCTGCCCGGCGGCGTGGTCGACGCGGCCAGCTACGACGCCTGGTCCACCGAGATCACCCGCACGCTGGCCGAGATCGGCCCGGTCGACGGCATCCTGCTCGACATCCACGGCGCGATGAGCGTCGTCGGGCGCGACGACGCCGAGGGAGACCTGGTCACCGCGATCCGGTCGGTGATCGGACCGGAACCGTTCATCTCCGCCGCCATGGACCTGCACGGCAACGTCTCCCCGGTCCTGTTCCACGGCTGCGACCTGCTCACCTGCTACCGCACCGCGCCCCACGTCGACGTCTGGGAAACCCGCGAACGGGCCGCCCGCAACCTGGTCGACGCGCTACGCCGGGGGGAACGCCCCGACAAGGCCCTGGTGCACGTACCGGTCCTGCTGCCCGGCGAGATGACCAGCACCCGGATCGAACCCGCCCGGGGCCTCTATGGACGCATCCCCGAGATCGAAGCCCGGGACGGGATCATCGACGCCGCCATCTGGATCGGGTTCGCCTGGGCCGACCAGCCCCGCTGCCGGGCCGCCGTCGTCGTCACCGGCACCAGCGCCGGCCCCACCACCGATGCCGCCCGGGAGCTCGGCGACCTTTTCTGGGCCGCCCGGGACGAGTTCGCGTTCGTCGCGCCGACCGGCTCGATGGACGACTGCCTCGACGCGGCCACGGTCGCGGTCACCGACCCCGCCCGGCGCCCGTTCTTCATCAGCGACTCCGGTGACAACCCCGGCGCCGGCGGGGCCGACGACGTCACCTTCGCCCTCGAACGGATGCTCGCACGCCCCGCGATCCGCGACGGTTCACTTCGGGCGGTGTACGCGTCCCTGGTCGACCCGGAGACGGTGGCACAGATCGCCGGCCAGCCGGTCGGCTCAGCGGTCGACGTACTCGCCGGTGGGCGGATCGACCCACGTGAGCCCGGCCCGCTCCGGCTGGAGGGCACCCTGGAGGCGGTCGCCGACGACCCCGACGGCGGACGGTGTGTGAGCGTACGGGTCGGTGGCCTGAGTGTCCTGCTCACCTCCCGGCGGATGCAGTACCGCCAACTTGCCTCGTACACACGACTCGGGATCGCGGTCGACGCGGTGGACCTCGTCGTGGTGAAGATCGGCTACCTCGAACCCGAACTCTTCGACGCGGCCGGGGACTGGCTGCTCGCCCTGACCCCGGGCGGGGTCGACCAGGACCTCGAACGGCTGCCGTACGAACGCCTGGTCCGACCGCTCTTCCCGCTGGACCGCGACTTCGTCGCGGACCTCGCCGTGGTGACCGGGTGATCACGTGACCCGGCACAGCACACCCGTCGTCGAATCCTGTGTCCTCGCGGTCGACGTCGGGGGCACCACCATGAAGGGGTCCGTGGTCGGCGAGGACGGGCGGATCCGGCACTCGCTGGTCGTACCCTCCCAGACCGGGACCGACATCGAGCCGATCGACGCGGTACGGGCCCTCTGCCTGCGGCTACGCGACGACGCACTCGCCCTCGGCGCCACACCGGTCGGGGTCGGGGTGGTCACCCCCGGCATCGTCGACGAGGCGGCCGGGGTGGTCCGCTACGCCTCGAACATCAGGTTCCGGGACGTCGCGCTGCGTACCCTGGTCGGCCAGGACCTCGGCCTGCCGGCGGCGATCGGGCACGACGCGCGGGCGGCGGGCCTCGCCGAGGCGGTTGCCGGAGCCGGCCGTGGGCTGGACAACTTCGTCCTCCTGCCGCTGGGCACCGGCATCGCCGCGACCGTGGTGCTGCACGGCGAACCGGTCACCGGTGCCTCCTGGTCGGCCGGGGAGGTCGGTCACACCCCGGTCCACCCGGGCGGCGAACCGTGCAGTTGCGGCCAGCGGGGCTGCCTTGAGGTGTACGCCTCCGCGGGTGGCATGGCCCGCCGCTACGCGCGGCTCGGTGGCACGTCCGGGCTGGACAGCCGGGCCATCGCCGAGGCCACCGGCACCGACCCACTCGCCCGTAGCGTCTGGGACACCGCCACGCACGCCCTCGGAACCGCGCTGACCACCCTGACCCTGACCCTCGACCCGGCCTGCATCATCCTCGGCGGCGGCCTCGCCGAGGCCGGCGCGCAACTGCTCGACCCGGTACGCGACACGCTGCGCGCGGCGCTCGCCTGGCGCAGCGCCCCGCCGGTGCTCACCTCGACCTTCGGAGCGCTCGCCGCCCAGGTCGGCGCGGCCATCCTGGCCCGGCGGGCGGCCGGACTACCGGTGCCCGAGGGGTGGGGCGCTCCCCTACCCGAGTCGGTCGGGCACCGCTGACCGGACACCGAAGCGGCCTCCGACGCGTTCATGTGCCTATCGCGGTGACGGGCGCCTGACAGCCGTGTGGCGCCCCACCCGTCGCCGGGTTGAGGCGCCACACGGACGAAACGGTTCAGCGTCGCCGTACGCTGACCCCTCGCGCGGCCAGGACGGACTGCGGGCCGACCGCGCCGTCCGGCTCACCGAGTACGTCGCCGCCGACCTCGGAGAGGTCGACCGACTCGTCCGTACGGTTGATCACGAACCAGAACTCCGCACCGTCGCCGCTGTCGGAACCGCCCCGGATCGTGAGCTCCACTCGGCCGCGCAACGCCTCCGGCAGCTCGCTGCCGACGCCGGCCGCGTCGAGCAGGCCGGCCAGCACCGGGCGGAGCCCGGCCTGTCCGAGCCGGGTCGAGACGTAGCTCGCCGAACCGGTGTCGGTGACCCGACGGGTCACCGCCGGGCGGCCGGCCAGGTTGCCGGTGCGGTACCGGGCCAACACCTCCACCCGGGCGTCGGTGACATCGATCCGGTCGGTCCAGAGCGTGCCGGTGGTGCCGTTGTCCAGCTCCACCTGTTCGGTGTCGAGCAGCGGACCGAACTCCTCGATCCGGATGCCCAGCAGGTCACGCAACGCACCCGGGTAGCCGCCGAGCCAGACGTGGTCGTTCTCGTCCACGATCCCCGAGAAGTACGTGGTGACGAGGTGCCCACCAGCGGCGACGTACGCGCCCAGGCGCTGTGCGAGCGCCGCCGGTACGACGTGCAGCACCGGTGCGACAACCACGTCGTACCCGTCGAGCGGGGCGGCGACCGGTAGCACGTCGACCCGGACGCCAAGGTCGAGGAAGGCCGAGTACCAGTCCAGCGCCTCCTGCCGGTAACGCAGGCGGGAGCTGGGGTGGGAGTCGTGCTCGCTGGTCCACCAGGAGGTCCAGTCGAACAGGATGGCCGCGCGGGCAGGCCGGCGGTGCGTGCCGGCGATCGGCGCGAGCCGGCCCAGCGTGGCTCCCAGGTCGGTGACCGCGCGGAAGACCTCGCTCTCGGTACCGGCGTGGGGAAGCATGGCCGAGTGGTACTTCTCCGCGCCGGCCGCGGACTGCCGCCACTGGAAGTAGCAGACGGCGTCGGCCCCGTGGGCGACGTGGGTGAGCGAGTCGCGGGCCAGCTCGCCCGGTCGCTTGGCCACGTTGATCGGCTGCCAGTTGACCGCGCTGGTGGAGTGTTCCATCAGGAACCAGGGCCGGCCCTGCGCGATGTTGCCGGTGAGGTTCGCCGAGAAGGAGAGTTCGTCGAGGGCCTGCGGTCCGGGTAGGACGTAGTGGTCGTTGGCGACGAAGTCGACCTCGCCGGCCCAGTCGGCGTAGTCCATTCCCCGGGTCTCGCCCATCACCATGAAGTTGGTGGTGATCGGGACGTCCGGGGTGATGGCGCGCAGGATGTCCCGCTCGGCCCGGAGGTAGTCCTTGAGGGCGTCGGAGGAGAAGCGCTTGAAGTCCAACTGCTGGGTCGGGTTGGGGTGGGACGCGGCGAGCCGAGGCGGCAGGATCTGCTCCCAGTCGCTGTAGCGCTGGGACCAGAAGGCGGTGCCCCAGGCGGCGTTGAGCCCGTCGAGACTGCCGTACCGCTCCCGCAACCAGTCGCGGAAGGCGCGGGCGGCGTCGTCGGAGAAGTCGTAGATGTTGTGGCAGCCGAGCTCGTTGGAGATGTGCCAGGCGGTCAGCGCGGGGTGGTCGGCGTACCGCTGGGCCATGGTCTGAACCAGGCGCAGGGCGTGTTCACGGAAGACCGGCGAGGTGGGTCGCCAGTGCTGCCGGGCGCCGGGCGAGATGGTGGCGCCGTTCACGTCGACCGGGAGGATCTCGGGGTGCGCCGTGGTGAGCCAGGGCGGCGGCGAGGCGGTCGCGGTGGCGAGGTCGACGGCGATGCCGCCGGCGTGCAGCAGGTCCATGACCTCGTCGAGCCAGGCGAAGTCGTAGGTGTCCGCGGTGGGCTGGATCCGAGCCCAGGAGAAGATGGCGAGGGAGACGATGTTGACCCCGGCGGTACGCATGGCCTGGATGTCCTCGGCCCAGACGTCCGGGGACCACTGCTCCGGGTTGTAGTCGGCGCCGAACGCCAGCCGGGCACCGGGCTCCGGGTCAGGCCAGCGCAGCCAGCGAGGGGTGGTACGAGAAACCACTGCTGCTCCTTGCACGTTCGAGCGGTGACGACCACGGACCACGGGCCGGGTACGCCGACCGAATGCGCCGGGACGGCCGGCCTCGCGGCGGGCCGTCCCGGGGCGTGGGGTGTTACTTGACGGTGAAGCCCTGCTCGGTGCCGTACTTGACGCTGGCGTCCTGCCAGGCCTTCAGCCCGTCCGTCAGCGTGGTGCTGGAGACGTAGGCCTTGCCGACGGTGTCGTTGAAGATGCTGTTGGCGTAGACCTGGAAGGGCAGGTACGACCAGCCGCTGACGACGTTCTTCGCGGAGTCGGCGAAGATCTGGTTGGCCTTCTGGCCGCCGAAGTAGGCGAACTCGGTGTTGAGGAAGGCCGGCGACTGGAGCTGTGCCGTGGTGGCCGGGAACGCGCCGTTGTCGACCCGCGTCTGCACGCCGTCACCGACGTTCGCGAACTTCAGGAAGCCGTACGCCAGGGCCTTGTTGGTGCTGGCCTGCGGGATGGCGAGCGAGCTGCCACCGTTCTCGGCGCTGCTGTTGGCACCGGCCTGCCACTGCGGCAGCGGCGCGACCCGCCACTTGCCCGCGCCGCCGGGCGCGCCGGAGACCAGGTTGGCCGGCATCCAGGCGCCGGTGGCGAGGGTGGCGATGGTGCCGTTGGCCAGGCCCTGGTACCACTGGTCGCTCCAGGAGCTGATCGGGGCGAGCAGCTTCTCGTCGATCAGCGGCTGCCACGTCTTGGCGAAGGCGGCGGCACCCGGGTCGGTCATGTCGATCTTCACGTTGGTGCCGTCGACCTGGTACGGCTTGCCGCCGGCCTGCCACATGAGGCTGGTGGTGAAGCCGGCGTCGCCGGTGTCGTTGGTGATGTAGACCTTCGGGTCGGCGGCGTGCAGCTTGCGGGCCGCGGTCACGAACTCGTCCCAGGTGGTGGGGACGGTGATGCC
Source organism: Micromonospora sp. NPDC050417 (assembly GCF_044458865.1). Taxonomy (NCBI): domain Bacteria; kingdom Bacillati; phylum Actinomycetota; class Actinomycetes; order Micromonosporales; family Micromonosporaceae; genus Micromonospora; species Micromonospora sp. NPDC050417. Next base: position 151,206 of record NZ_JBITIH010000013.1, on the reverse strand, counting down.
GTGCTTGTCGAAGACGTCCTTGTTGTAGTAGAGCGCCATCGGGCCGGAGTCCATCGGCAGGCCGAAGATGCCGCTGCCGGAGTGGACCGAGGCCCACGGGCCGGGCGTGAAGGTCCCGTCGAGGTCGCCGGCCTTGAAGGCGGTCAGGTCGGTGACCGACTTGGCGAGCGCGAACTGCGGCAGGGCGTAGTACTCGATCTGCGCGACGTCCGGGCCGCCCTTACCGGCGGTGATGGCGTTCTGCAGGGCGGTGTACTGGTCGTTGCCGGTACCGGCGTTGACCAGGTTCACCTTGACGTTCGGGTACTGCTGCTGGAACTTCTCGGCGACCTGCTTGATGGTGGGCTCCCAGGCCCACACGGTCAGGTTGCCGCCCTTGGTCAGCGCGGCCTGGACGTCGGCGTCGGAGAAGGTCTCGCTGGCGCTCGACCCGGAGTCGCCCGAGCCGCAGGCGGCGAGAGCGAGGGTGGCGGCGGTGGCGACGGCTGCTGCCGCCAGGAAGCCCCGCCGGGGAAACTTGATCATGACTGTCCTTCCGAACCAGCAAAAAGAGGGGGTACGACGTAAGGGGTGGGCGTCGCCGTCAGTCCTTGACGCTGCCGGCGGAGAGCCCCGACTGCCAGTAGCGCTGCAACAGCAGGAACGCGGCGACCAGCGGCAGGATCGTCAGCAGCGATCCGGTGATGACGAGGTTGAACACGGGCTGGCCGCCGGCGGTCTCGGCCTGGGCGTTCCAGGCGTGCAGCCCGAGGGTCAGCGGGTACCAGTCCGGATCCTTGAGCATGATCAGCGGCAGGAAGTAGTTGTTCCAGGTCGCGACCATGGTGAAGAGCAGCACCGTGACGATCCCCGGGGCGAGCAGCGGCAGCGAGATCCGGAAGAAGGTGCGGAACTCGCTCGCCCCGTCGACCCGCGCGGCCTCGATCATCTCCGTCGGGATCGCCTCGCTGGCGAAGGTCCACATCAGGTAGAGCCCGAACGGCGAGATGAGGGACGGGATGATCACCGCCCACGGGGTGTTGGTGAGGCCCAGGTTGCTGAACATGAGGAACGTCGGTACGGCCAGCGCCGTGCCCGGAACCGCCACAGCACCGATGACCGTGGCGAAGACGCCACGCTTGCCGGGGAAGTTGTACTTGGCCAGCCCGTAGCCACCGAGTACCGCCAGGAAGGTCGCCCCACCGGCGCCGATGACGACGTAGAGCAGTGTGTTGCCGAGCCAACGAAGGAAGATCCCGTCGTTGTACGTCAGCGTGTCGTGGATGTTGCTCCAGAGGGCGAAGTCACCGTCGAACCAGAGCCCGAACGAGGTGAAGAGCCCCTCCTGGGTCTTCGTCGCGTTGATGACCAACCAGACCAGCGGGATCAGGCTGTAGATCAGGACGATCGCGGTCAACGCGGTGAGCAGGACGCTCTTGCGCGGCCGGGCCACGGTCGAGCGGACCCGCGTCGGTCGCGACCGCAGGTGCGGCGTCGGGGTACGCGGGGTCTTGACCGGGTTCGGTTCCGTACGCGTGGTCGTGTTCATCGGTCAGCGCTCCTTCCGCATGCCGCGCAACTGAACGACGTAGGCGATGACCATGGTGAGCAGGCCCATGACGATCGCGACCGTGGCCGAGTAGTTGTACTGCTGCCCCGCGAACGACAGCGAGTAGGCGTAGAAGTTCGGGGTGAAGTACGTGGTGATCGCGTTGGGCGCCAGATCCTGCAGGATGCTCGGCTCGTTGAAGAGCTGGAAGCTGCCGATGATCGAGAAGATGGTGGCGATGACCAGCGCGCCTCGGATGGCCGGCAACTTGATCGCGGTGATGACCCGGAACTGGCTGGCGCCGTCGAGGTCGGCCGCCTCGTAGAGGGAGGCGGGGATCACCCGCAGCGCCGCGTAGAAGATCAGCATGTTGTAGCCGACGAACTCCCAGGTCACGATGTTGCCGATCGAGGCCAGCACCCAACTGGGCGTCAGCGGGTCGGGCAACGAGGTGCCGAGCGCATCGTTGATGTTGCCGACGAGACCGAACCTGGAGCCGTACATGAAGCCCCACATCAGGGTGGCGACCACCGCCGGCACCGCGTAGGGCAGGAAGATCGAGACCCGGAAGAAGCTCTTGCCGTAGAGCCGCCCACTGTCGATGGCCAGCGCCACCACCAGGGCGATGCCGAGCATCACCGGCACCTGGACGACGAGGAAGAGCGCGACCCGGCCGATCGCCGACCAGAGCTGCGGATCGCTCAACGCCCGCTGATAGTTGTCCAGGCCGACGAAGGCGTTGCCGCCGATCAGTCGGTTCTGGAACAGGCTCAAGTAGATCGCATACGCGATCGGAGCCAGGAAGACCAGTGCAAACACGGCCATGAAGGGGGCGACGAAACGCCAACCCACCCATGACCGTTGACGACGGCCGGGCGCCCGATCGCGGGTGCCTGGTCGAGCTGCCACGACCTGTGGAAGTGCCACTTCACGCATCCTTCCCGTCGCTCCGATGCGACCCATATGTTTACGTAAACACCCTGGTCAGAAGGATGACAACTCAGCGTAGCTCGCAGTTACGGGGAGGTCATCCAGGACATCACGCGGTGATGTTTACGTAAACATTGCGGGGGTGATAGTTTCACCGCGTTCGAGGATCGTCAAGACGGGGGTGCTCCGACCACCACTTCGCCGCCACCAACCAGGCGGCAAATCGGGGCCTAGCAGCGGGAAGGAGCCGTACGGCTATGACCGCAGTCACACCGGAGGAGACCCCCGGAGGACCGACCCGGCGCATCGGGCGTCCCCGGCGAGGCGTCTCCATGGCCGATGTCGCCCGACTCGCCGGCGTCTCGTCCCAGACCGTCTCCCGCGTCTCCACCGGCCACCCGGGCGTGATCAACTCCACCCGCCAGCAGGTCCTCGCCGCCATGCGACAGCTCGGCTACCGCCCCAACAGCGCCGCACGAGCCCTCAAGCTCGGCGAATTCCGTACGATCGGCGTCATCCTCTTCACCCTGTCGACGACCGGCAACAGCCGTACGGTGGAGGCGATCGCCACCCACGCCGCCCGCGAGGGCTACGCCATCACCCTGATCCCGGTGGCGGCACCCACTCAGGACGGCGTCCTGGGTGCCTTCACCCGACTCGGCGAACTCGCCGTCGACGGAATCATCGTGATCATGGAAGTCCACCTGCTGGACGCCACGACGGTCAACCTGCCGCCCGGCGTACAGGTCGTCGTGGTGGACTCCGACGCCGACGACCGCTACACGGTCGTCGACACCGACCAGACCGACGGCACCCGGCAGGCCGTCCGCCACCTGCTCGACCTCGGCCACCGGACCGTCTGGCACGTGGCCGGACCCAGCGGGTCGTTCGCCAGCGAACGCCGTAGCAAAGCCTGGCGCGCCGCCCTGGAGGAGGCGGGCCGGCCGGTGCCCCCGTTGCAGACCGGCGACTGGTCGGCGGAGTCCGGCTACCGCGCCGGGATGCTCCTGGCGGACGAGCCCGAGTGCACGGCGGTCTTCGCCGGCAACGACCAGATGGCGCTCGGCCTGCTCCGCGCCTTCCACGAAAGAGGTCGTACGGTTCCCGCCGACATCAGCGTGGTCGGCTTCGACGACATCCCGGACGCCGCCTCCTTCATCCCACCCCTCACCACGGTCCACCAGGACTTCGCCGAGGTCGGCCGGCGATGCGTACAGGGTGTGCTCCGGCAGATCCACCACGAGGCGACCGACCCGGGCACCACCCTGGTCCCCACCCGGCTCGTCGTACGCGCCAGCACCGCACCACCGGCCGCCGCGCGCTGATCCACCCGGTCTGCGGCCGGCTCCCCGGCCGCCGCCGGCGAACAGGCGCGCCGGCCGGACAGACAGGTAGCTAGGCCGGGATGTTCCGCGCGGACCAGTCCGCGAGGGCACGGGCGCACTCCGCGACCGTCTCACGCCACGCTCGTACGGCGCCGTCGCCCGCGTCGTCGCTGACGTGCTTGACGATCCGCAGCGGCACACCGGCCTCCTGTGCGGCGGCGGCGATGGCGTAGCCCTCCATGTCCACCAACGAGGCGCGAACCGCCAACCGGTCCCGGGAGGCGTCGTCGGCGATGAACGCGTCTCCGGTCGCCAGGGTCGGACCATCCGCGTCGGGAAGCGTCAGCGGCTGTCCGACGAGTTCGCCGGTGAGGGTACGCAGCACGTCGCTGGCCAGGTCGTGCTGGATCACGGTGCCGACAACGTGGGTGCCGGTCAGCCCCACCCGCAGCGCGCCCGCCGTGCCCAGGTTGACGATGCCGGACGGTCGCGCCCCCCGGGCCAGTACGGTCGCGAGCGCGATCGCTCCATTGACCTTGCCCATGCCGGTGAGCAGGATCGGCAGGCTCGTGTCGAGGAACTGCGCTTCTTCCTTGACGGCCAACACGAGCAGGGGTCGGTCGGCGGAGATCTCACCAATAAGTTCCACGCGGCAACCGTACTGCCGGTCGGTGTAGCGCCTCGAACCGGAGTGACGATAGCCATGGCCCGAACCTCCGACGGCGGATCGTCCGGTTGGTCCTGAATTAGCCGACGAGCCGGGCCAGCGGCGGCCGATCGCCACACATCCGGGGCAGTCGATGGAGCAGACATCGAAGTATTGACGCACCAGTAGCGCGTCGGTAACATTCGGCCAAAGTACTGCAAGATCTCGACAAAGCTTTGCTTGATTCTCCGCTCTTGATTGAAATTTCCGCAGGTCCGTCCCCTGGCGGTGTTCCTCCCCATTCCGGAGAGGCGCGGTGATGCTGACGGCTCGGTAACTCCTCACCAGCGGTCCCACCCGCCCCGAACGGACCGCGCGGGCACGCGCCTCGCCCGCCCGACCACCTCCCCGTCCGTCCGATCCCGAGCGCCCATCGCGGATCGACCGGCGCCGCACCGAACCACGCCCCGCGCCCGTGGACACAGACCGCGCGCGGAACCCGTCCCTCCACGCGACAAGGACAGTGATGAGACAAACGAACCTGGTCAGGATGGTGGCGACAACAGTCGCCGCCGCCATGATCGCAACCGTGGGATGGGCGGCCGTCGCGAACGCGGGCGGCCGACCCGACCACCCGTTCGAACAGAGCGCCGCCGCCCCGGTCGACGTCCAGGACGTGCCCGGCAACCTCGCCCAGGGCCGCCCCACCCAGCAGAGCGGCCACGCCGACGTCTACGACTCGTCCCGGGCCGTCGACGGCAACCAGGGCAGCTACTGGGAGAGCGTCAACAACTCCTTCCCGGGATGGCTCCAGGTCGACCTCGGCTCCTCGGTGACGGTCAACCGGGTGGTACTGAAGCTGCCGACCTCCGGTTGGGGCACCCGTACCCAGACGCTGAGCGTCCGGGGCAGCACCAACGGATCCACCTTCTCCGACCTGGCCCCGTCGCAGACGTACACCTTCAACCCGGCCGTCGCCGGCAACTCGGTCACGATCACCTTCGGCCAGAGCACCGCCCGCTACGTACGGATCAACATCACCGCCAACAGCGGCTGGCCCGCCGGTCAAGTCTCCGAACTTGAGGTCTACGCACCGGACAGTGGTGCCGACACCACCCCGCCGAGTGTTCCGGGCACGCTCTCGTACACCCAGTCAGGCACGGCTGTCACCCTCAACTGGGGCGCGTCGACCGACAACGCGGGTGGCAGCGGCATGGCCGGATACAACGTCTACCGCAACGGCACGTTGGCGCAGTCGATCGGCAACGCGACGACCTTCACCGACACCCAGCCGACCACCGCCACCGTCTCCTACTACGTCCGCGCGCGGGACGGCGCCGGCAACCTCTCCGGCAACAGCAACACCGTCACCCGTACCGGCACGCAACCCCCGGCCTGCACCAACGTCGCGGCCGGCAAGACCATCACGGCGAGCGGCTCCACCTTCACCTTCACCCCGGAGAAGGCGAACGACGGTCAGCTCGGCACGTACTGGGAGGGTGCGCCGACGTACCCGCAGACCCTGACCGTGGCGCTGGGCGCCAACCACGTCGTCAACACGGTCACCGTCAGGTTGAACCCGGACGCCGCCTGGGGCACCCGTACCCAGAACTTCCAGATCCTCGGCCGGGACCAGACCTCGACCACCTACACCAACCTGGTGTCGGCGGCCAACTACCAGTTCGTCCAGGGCAACAACGTGGTGGCGATCCCGGTCGCCGCGACCACCGCGGACGTGCAGCTACGGTTCAACTCCAACACCGGTGCCCCGTCCGGCCAGGTCGCCGAACTTGAGGTCTGCGGTACGCCGGCACCCAACCCCGACCTGGTCGTCACCTCGACGACCTGGACACCCGCCTCACCGAACGAGGCCAGCGCGATCACCCTCTCCGCCACCGTCCAGAACATCGGGTCGGCGGCTGCCGGGGCGACCACGGTCAACTTCAACCTGGGCGGCGTGGTGGTCGGCAGCGCGCCGGTGACCGGCCTGAACGCCGGTGCCTCGACCACCGTCTCCTACAACGCCGGAAACCGGCCGATGGGCAGCTACAGCGTCTCGTCGGTGGTCGACCCGACCAACACCGTCGTCGAGCAGAACAACGGCAACAACACCTTCACCTCGCCCTCGCCACTGGTGGTGGCCCAGGCACCCGGCCCCGACCTCCAGATCCTCGTCATCAGCTCGAATCCGCCGAACCCGGCCGTCGGCGCGGCGGTCACGTTCACCGTCGCGGTGAACAACCGCGGGACCAGCGCGAGCGGCGCGACCACGGTGACGCGGCTGGCGGTGGGCGGGACCACGCTCAACACCAACACGCCGTCGATCGCGGCCGGCACGACCGCGAACGTGGCCATCAGCGGTAGCTGGACCGCCACCAGCGGCGGAGCCACCATCACCGCCACCGCCGACGCGACCAACGTGGTCGCCGAGACCAACGAGTCCAACAACGTCCTCACCCAGTCGATCGTGGTGGGACGCGGCGCTGCGGTGCCGTGGACCTCGTACGAGGCGGAGGCGGCCAGGTACCAGGGCGCCCTGCTGGAGACCGATCCGCTGCGCACCTTCGGGCACACCAACTTCGCCACCGAGTCGTCGGGCCGCAAGTCCGTACGACTCAACACCACCGGACAGTTCGTCGAGTTCACCTCGACCAACGCCGCCAACTCGATCGTGGTGCGCAACTCCATCCCGGACGCGCCCGGCGGTGGCGGCATCGAGGCCAGCATCAGCCTGTACGTCAACGACACCTTCGCCCAGAAGCTGACGCTCTCCTCCCGCCACAGCTGGCTCTACGGGAGCACCGACGATCCGGAGGGGCTGACCAACACCCCGCAGGGCGACGCCCGGCGGCTCTTCGACGAGGCGCACGCGCTGCTCGCGCAGTCGTACCCGGCCGGCACCCGGTTCAAGTTGCAACGTGACTCGGGCGACACCGCGTCGTTCTACATCATCGACTTCATCGACCTGGAGCAGGTCGCCCCGGCGACGACCCAACCGGCCGGCTGCACCTCGATCACCGCGTACGGTGCGGTCGCGAACGACGGGATCGACGACACCGACGCCATCCAACGGGCGGTGACCGACGACCAGAACGGTGTGATCGGTTGTGTCTGGATCCCGGCCGGACAGTGGCGGCAGGAGAAGAAGATCCTGACCGACGACCCGTTGAACCGGGGTCAGTACAACCAGGTCGGGATCAGCAACGTCACCATCCGGGGCGCCGGCATGTGGCACTCCCAGCTCTACACGCTGACCGAACCGCATCTCGCCGTGGGCGGCATCAACCACCCGCACGAGGGCAACTTCGGGTTCGACATCGACGACAACACCCAGATCTCCGACATCGCCATCTTCGGCTCGGGCCGCATCCGGGGCGGCCCCGGCGGCGCCGAGGGCGGCGTGGGGCTCAACGGGCGGTTCGGTGAGAACACCAGGATCACCAACGTCTGGATCGAGCACGCCAACGTCGGGGTCTGGGTCGGTCGGGACTTCGACAACATCCCCGACCTGTGGGGGCCGGGCGACGGGCTGGACTTCAGCGGGATGCGCATCCGCGACACGTACGCCGACGGCATCAACTTCACCAACGGGACCCGGAACTCGCGGGTGTTCAACTCGTCGTTCCGTACCACCGGTGACGACTCACTGGCGGTCTGGGCCAACCGGTACGTGAAGGACCCCTCGGTGGACATCGCGCACGACAACCAGTTCGTCAACAACACCATCCAGTTGCCCTGGCGGGCGAACGGCATCGCGATCTACGGCGGCTACGGCAACAAGATCGAAAACAACCTGGTCTACGACACGATGAACTACCCGGGCATCATGCTCGCGACCGACCACGACCCGCTGCCCTTCTCCGGGCAGACGCTGATCGCGAACAACGGTCTCTACCGCACCGGCGGCGCCTTCTGGAACGAGGACCAGGAGTTCGGTGCGATCACGCTCTTCGCGGCGACCCGGGACATCCCCGGCGTCACCATCCGCGACACCGAGATCATCGATTCGACGTACGACGGCATCCAGTTCAAGACCGGCGGCGGCAACGTACCGGGCGTGGCGGTGACCAACGTACGGATCGACAGGTCGAACAACGGTGCCGGCATTCTCGCCATGAGCGGCGCCCGGGGCAGCGCGACGTTGACCAACGTGACCATCACCAACTCGGCCACCGGCAACATCGTGACGCAACCCGGGTCGAGCTTCGTCATCACGGGCGGTTGAGCCGTCTGACCACGCACGGGTGCGCACACCCGGCCGCGGGGGGGGGGGGGCCGGGGGGGGGGGGGGGGGGGGGGGGCCCCGGGGGGGGGGGGGCCGGGGGGGGGGGGGGGGGGGGGCCGCGCCCCCCGGGGCGGGCGGGGGCC
>NZ_JBITIH010000013.1:0-142399 GCF_044458865.1 Micromonospora sp. NPDC050417 | reverse complement strand
GGGGGCCCCACCCGGGCCGGCGCTTCGACACCCCGGGGTTTGGCGCGGTCCCCCCCCGCCGGGGGGCCCCCCCGGGGCCGGGGGGGGGGGGGGGGGGCCCCCCCCCCCGGGGGGGGGCCCCCCCCCGCGGCGTGACCGGGGTCGACGGCTGCCTGGCCGCCCGGACGACGACGGCAGGACGGAACCGTTGCGGGCGGCCGCCCGCCTACAACCGGTGGTGCTCGCCGATCGGCGTCTGCGGCTCCGGAGCCACCTCGTCGTGGACCACCTCGGCCACCTCGCCGGCGATCCGGTTCACCTCCGGGGCGGCGATCACCCGGTACTCGCCCGTCTCGGCGCTGATCGCGGCGGCGGCAATCACCGCAGCCGCCGCCCGATCCGCCACCCGCTTCGCCTCACGCTGCACCCGGGCCCGCACCTCGACGGCGTGCCGTTCGGCGGAATCGGCCGCCTGACGGGCCTCGTTCAGCCGGTTCAGCTCGGTGCTCAGCTCCTGGCGCACCTCACCCAGACGGTGCTGCAACTGGGCGACGTCGCGCTCCGCGATGGCCCGCTCCTGACGCGACTGGGCGAGCTGCTGCTCCGCGCTCTCCTGCGCGGCGTGTAGCTGGGACACCGCCTGCTGCCGCGCCTCGATCTCCTTCTGCACCAGGGCCAACTGCTGCTCGTGTGCGGCGGCCTGCTCGTCGGCCCGACGGCGTAGGTCAGCCGAGTACTGCTGCACCTCCGCCTGGAGCGCGGTGTTCTCCTGCTCGATCATCGTGCGCCAGCGACCGAGTTCCGACTCGGCGGCGGACTGCCGCTCGACGATCTCTCGTTCGACAGTGGCCTTCCACTGGGCCAGCTCCTGTTGGGTCTGCGAGCGGGCCGCCTCGATCTCCTGCTGGACCTGCGTACGCGCGGCCTCTACCATCGCCTCGGACTCGGACCGGGCATTCTCCACCTGCCGGGCGCTCTGCTCGCTGATCCGCTGCGCCTCCTCGACGGCGCGTTCCTGCACCGCCTCACCGTCGGCCTTCAGCTTCTCGGCCTGCTCATGGGCGTCGACCAACACCCGCTCCGCCTCGGCCTGGTGCTCGGACGCCCGCTGTGTGGCACTGGTGACGATCGCCTCAGCCTGCTTCTCGGACAGGGCCAGGATCTGGTCGACCATCGGGCCCAACTCACGGAACGAGGCCCGGTCGAACTGCGGTGGCCGCTCGCGCGACTCCGCCAGCTCCGTCTGCAACTGCTGGATGTGCGCGGTCAGGTTCTTGATGTGGCCGAACGCCTGCTCGCGTTCGGCCGCGAGCTTCGCGCTCTGGCTGTTCGCCTGGAAAACGTACTGGTCCACCTGCCGCTTGTCGTAACCGCGCAGCGTGGTCTCAAAGCTCGGCCGCGAGTTCGAGTCCTCGCGACCGTCGAACAGCTGCTCGGCTTGCGACATCCGCCATCCTCCATGCGATAGGAGCCCAGCACCGGCATACGGGCACGCCGCCGGGCCACGGCTCAACCGGCGGACTATACCGCCCCCTCGTTGCGCCGCAATGCCACTGGTGAGTCGGTGGCCAACACCCTATCGGGGCATTGCGGGCGCGTCAGCGCAAATGCCGCCCGTACGCTGGCCGGGTGGCCCTGATCGGACGCCGGCGCGAACTCGCCGCGGTGGAACAGTTACTTGACCGGGCGCAGGCGGGAGTCGGCGGGCATCTCGTGCTGAGCGGGCCACCCGGGGCCGGCAAGACGGCACTGGTCGACGCAGCCGCGACCCTGGCCCGCAGCCGGGGAATGACGGTGCTCCGTACGGCCGGGACCGGTGCCGACTCCGGATTGCTCCTCTGGGACCAGGTACTCCGCGACCTCGAACTCGACGAGCTACCGCCCGACGCCGGGCCCCGGGATCTCGACCGCGCCGCCCGAGCGATCGCCCGAGGCGGCCCCCGCCTGCTCCTCGTCGACGACCTCGACCGGGCCGGCGCGCCGGCCGTGGCGTTCCTGACCCTGCTCGGCTCCCGACTCGGATCCGGCGCGACCGTGCTGCTCGCGACGACGGAACGCCCCCTCGGACTCGCCCCGGAGCTGCGGCTGGGCGGTCTCACGGAACCGGAACTCGCCGCCCTGGTACCCGAACTGCCCACGGTCGCCGTACACGCGGTCTGGCTCGCCTCGGCCGGTCTGCCCGGTGCCGCGATCGGCCTCACGACGGAGGTGACGGGGCTCGACTCCTCCGCCGACGCCGTCATCCACCTGGCGCTGACGACACCGTCCCGGGCCGAGTTCCTCGACCTGGACCTGGGTCTGATCCGCCTGTTGGAGGCCGCCGCCGCCCGCCCGCTGCCACCAGCCGTCCGGGCCCGGGTACTGGCCCGGCTCGCCCGTGAACTGCTCGGCGACCCGTCGGCCGGGGCACGCCGCCGAGAGCTGGTCGACGAGGCGCTGGCCCTGGCCCGGACGACCGGCAGTCCCGGCACGGTCGCCGCGGTGCTCGACAGCCGGTTGCACGCGCTCTGGGACCCGGCCGCCGCCGACGAACGCCTCGCCACCGCCTCGGAGATCGTGACGCAGGCGCGGCGGGCAGGCGACGCCATGGTGGAGCGACGCGGGCTGTTCTGGCGCTTCGTCGCGCTCGCCGAGCTGGGTGACCTGGGAGCCGCCGAGGCCGCGCTGACGGCTTACGCCCGTGCCGGCGAGCTGGCCGGCGACGCCGAGGCGGCGGTGGTCGTGCTGGCTCGCCAGGCCATGCTGGCGACGGTACGCGGCCGGCTCGACGTCGCGGCGACGCTCGCGGCCGAGGTGGGCGTACGTGGCCGTCAGGCCGGACTGGCCGACACCGAGCGCCTGGTCGCGTCGCTGTACGGGCGGCTCGGGATGCTCCGGGGCACGATCGGGTCGGGTGCCGACGACCTACAGATCCTCGCCCGGCGGCTGCCCGGGCACTTCTTCGAGGCGACCGCCGCCCGCGCTCTGGCCGAGTCCGGCCGCGATGTCGAGGCGGCACTCGAACTGGAACGGGTGCTGCCGGCCGTACTCTCCGGATCCGGACCTCGCTGGGTGGGTGCCCTGGCCGACCTGGCCGTGGTGGCCGCCCGGCTCGGCGAACCGGCGACCGCGCAGGCCCTGTACGAGGCGCTCCTGCCCTACCGGGGGCGGCTGGTCGTCTGGGGTGGCGCCAACACGATCACCGGACCGGTCGACGACTACCTGGGTCAGCTCGCCACCCGATTGGGCCGGCCCGATCAGGCACTGTCCCACCTGGACGACGCCGTCGCGCTGGAGCGGCGGATCGGCGCCCTGCCCTGGCTCGCCGCCACACTGGCCGTCCGGGCCGACGCGCTCGGCGTACGCGGCGGCGCCGAGGACTGGACCCGTGCCGAGGACGATCGCGAGCGGGCCCGCTCGATCGCAGCGCGGCTTGAGATGTTCGGACTGCTCGTCACGCTCACCCCGCCCGCTGACGAGTGGCGGCTGACCCGTGAGGGTGAGGACTGGCGGCTCGACGCCGGCGCCGAAACGGCCCGGCTGCGCGACAGTCAGGGGGTGCGGTACCTGCGTACCCTGCTCGCCGCACCGGGACGGGAGATCGCCGCGCTGGACCTCGTCGCGGGTGGCTTCGGCCTGCGGGCGCCGGACGGGGACGCGGTGCTCGACGACGCCGCCCGCACCGCCTACCGGCGACGGTTGGCGACGTTGGAAGAACAGCTCGACGCGGCAGACCGGGCCGGCGACGTCGAACGGGCGGCGGCCGCCCAGGCCGAACGGGCCGCTCTGGTGGCGGAGCTGCGGCGGGCCAGCGGGCTCGGTGGCCGACCCCGCGCCCACGCGAACGAGGCCGAACGCGCCCGGGTCAACGCCACCCGCACGCTCTGGTCCACCGTCAAGCGGGTCGAGTCCGCCGCACCACTGGCCGGTGCCCACCTGAGGGCCTCACTGCGCACCGGGCGGCAGTTCCGGTACCAGCCGGCTCCGGGCGGCCCGGCCCGGTGGAGTGTGTAGTGCAAACCCATCCATTCTGCCCAATACGCCCCAGCCCGCACGGTGACCCCCGCCACGTACAACCTGTTCGCACCGGAGTTACGCCTGCTGGGTGACGCTTCGGCAAGGGAGAGACCATGAGTGAGGCACACCAGCGGTACGTCGGCGAACTGGCCGCCGACGCGTACGGCAGCACGGACGAGCGACCGCCCCTGGTTCTCGTGCACGGGCTCAGCTACGACCGGCGCCAGTGGAAGCCGCTCCTGCGCGAACTGGAGGCCGTCGACCCGGGTCGGCGGGTGCTCACCCTGGACCTGCCCGGGCATGGCGGGTCGCCCCGGCGCGACTCGTACCAGACCGACGAGATCGCCCAGGTCATCCACGAGGCGGTGACCGACGCCGGACTCGAGTCGCCCATCATGGTCGGGCACTCCCTCGGCGGCGTACTGGCGACGATCTACGCCGCGAGGTATCCGACCCGGGGCGCGGTCAACATCGACCAGCCGCTGCTGGTCGGCGGTTTCGGGGAGGCACTGCGCCAGGCCGAGCCGGTGCTCCGCGGCCCCGCCTACCACCAGGTCTGGGAGACCATGCTCGCCGGCATGCACATCGAACTGTTGCCACCGGCAGCGCGGGAACTCGTCCGGACGGCCACCACGCCCCGCCAGGACCTTCTCCTCGGCTACTGGCACGAGGTGATCGTGACGCCGGCGGAGGAGATAACCGAACGCCGGACCCAGGATCTGGACACCATCCACTCACGCGGCATCGCCTACCGGTACGTCACCGGCGAGGAGCCGAATCCGAGGTACCGGCGGTGGCTGGAGTCGACCCTGCCCGACATCGCCATCACCGTCCTGCCCGGCAGCGGCCACTTCCCGCACCTGGCCCGGCCCGGCGAACTCGCCCGGATCCTCGCCGGCTGAGGGGGGCCGAGCGGGGAAACCGCCTCGGCGATCGGCTTGCCCGATCGCCGAGGCGGCGCCCAACCGGACGTCAACCGGTGAAGTTGCGGAACAGCAACGACGCGAGGGCCAGGGCGAGCACCAGGTTGAACACCGTCGCGCTGGCGAAGACCGCGATCGGGCGCCAACCCGCCTCCCGCAACGAGGCGACCCGGAACTCCAGGCCGATGCTGACGAACGCCAGGATCAGGAACCAGACCCGCAGGTCGTTGACCACCCCGATGACCTCCTTGCCGTCCGCTCCGGCCGCGTCGAGGTACCAGGTGGCGATCACCGACGCGGCGACAAAGCCGAGCACGAACTTCGGGAAGCGACGCCACAGCTCGCCCAGGCCCGGACGGGCCGCACCGGGCTGGCGCTCGACCCGCAGGGTGAAGTACGCCGTGAGCGCCACCGCCACGACCCCCATCAGCGCGTTCTGCGTCACCTTGACGATGCTGGCGATCTGCAGCGCCTCTTCGCCCGCGAGCGCACCCGCGGCAGTGACCGCGGCGGTGGTGTCGATGTTGCCGCCGATCCAGGCACCGGCCACCGCGTCGGAGAGTCCGAACACGTCGGCCAGCCAGGGCAGAATGAAGATCGACGGCAGGGCGAAGAGGATGACCAGGCTGGCGGTGTACGCGAGCTGCTCCCGCTTGGCCCGTACCGCGCCGGCCGCCGCGATCGCCGCGCTCACCCCACAGATCGAGACGGCGGCGGCGAGCAGTGCCCGCAGCTTGTCGTCCAGTCCCAACCGGCCCGCGAGCCACCAGGTGAAGAGGAAGACGCCGCTGATGAGCAGGATCGCCTGCGCGATCGCCGGCCCGGCGGCACTGGCGATCACCGAGAGGTTGATCGAGGCGCCGAGCAGGACCAGACCGGTCTTGATGAAGAACTCGGTCCGGAAGGCGGCGGCGATCCGCTCCCGGATGCCGAGCAGCGTGACGAGTACGTTGCCGAGCAGGCCGAGCAGGATCGCGTAGACCGGGTATTCGATCGCGTCCGCGATCTCGGCCAGGTCCGTCTCCGCGAAGAAGGTCGGTACGTTCTGTTCGAGGTACCGGGTCGACGCGGCCAGTACGAGCACGACCAGCAGTCCGAGGGCGATCCAGCCCCAGGCCGGGCTGGGCCGTACCGCCGTCGGGGTGGTCGATCCGCCCTCGGTCGCGGCGACCGTCGTCGGGACGGCTGCGGCGGCGGACGCCTCCGCGGGGGTCTCCTTCGGTGTGGCGTCAGTGGTCATCAGGGCACCAGCCCGGTGGGGATCGCGCCGACCAGCACGAGGACGAGCAGGACGAGGCCGAGGATGGTCGCGGCCCAGTCCTCGTTGATGGCGAGTGTGCTCTCGGCAGCGGTCGGTGCGGTAGCGGTCGGTGCGGTGGTGGCCGGTGTCGGCGGTGGGACAGGTCGTGGTGGCGTCTCTTCGCTCATCATGTTCCTTTGGCTACGACCGACCCGATCGCGGGGCCGGTGCGGAAGGGGGAGGTTGTTCCGGTACTGACGCCGCGCCGGTTCGGATTTCCCGGCGGAGCTCAGGGAACTGCCGCGCGAAACAACGTGGGCGGTGGCGCCCGCGATGTGGGGGTGCGTACGGCAGCGCCGCGACGGCGCCTTCGGTGGACGGTGGTGCGTCGATCAGCGGGTGATCGTGTGGCCCACACGACAGAGCTCAGACGCCACCCGCATCAGGTCGATGACCCGGCGGGAGGTGAGATGGACCTCGATGAGCACGCACCAATATTCCTACTAAACCGATAGGAATATCAAGCCCTCTCCACCATCCGGTCGATCGACCCGGGTCGTACCGACACCGTGGGTGGGCGGCTCACCGCTGCCGGCAACCGTCATCGGCGCCGAGGCGCGTCCCTCAGAGCAGCGCGAGACGGAGAGCGCCGAGTCCGATCAGGACCGCGAGCACGGTCCGAAGCGACCGGTCAGGAATCCTGGCGGCGTACCGGGCGGCAGCGTAGCCGCCGATCACACCGCCCACGCCCAACGCGAGGCCGAGCGGCCAGTGCGGGGTACGCACGGTCGTGTGACCGGCGAAGCTCAGGGCACTGTAGGCGGCGAGCCCGGTGAGCGAGACGACCAACGTGGTGACCAGGGCGGCACCGGATATCCGGACCACCGGCCAGCCGGTGACCAGCAACGCGACCGGGGCGGCGAGGACAGCCCCGCCCAACCCGTAGAAGCCGCCGAGCAGGCCGCTGGCGATACCGACCACCACCATCAGGCGACGGTTCGGGCGAGTCAGTGGTGTCCACGCGGCCGACGGGCGCGCGGCGGGCACCGACGGTCGGGGCAGGAGGATGCTGGCGGCCACCGCAGCCAGCATCGCCGCCACCAGCACCCGGAAGACCGCCGAGTCACCGAGCAGGAACACGTTGACCAGCACTCCCAACACCGCGGCAGGCGCCGCCGAGCCGACCAGCAACAGCGTCAACTCGGTGTCGATGCGTGCTTGGCGGGCGATCCCCATCGGCGTGGAGACAATGTTGAAGAGCAGGTTGGTCGCACTGGCGACCGTACCGCCGAGCCCGAAGACGGTCATGAGCAGCGGCAACAGGAGCAGGCCACCAGAGACACCGGTCGGCGTACCGAGGGCTGCGGCGAGGGCGCCGAGCAGGACGGCGAGGCCCAGTTGCCAGCCCTGCGTCTCTCCGACAATCAACGGGTGGCACCTGGAGGCGCGAGCTGCTGGCGGGGTGTGAGCAGGTCGGCGAGGGTGGTCCGGTCGACCACCTGCTCGATCGCGTCGTGCACGGCCAGCCAGACGTTGCCGAGCCCGGCCGCGACCCCGTGGTAGCCGGCCGCGTCGGTCGGCAGTCCCCGTACGGTGGTCAGCGATCCGCTCAACGCGCGCAGTACGTCGCCGACGCTGATCTCGGCGGCCGGTCGGGCCAACGAGTAACCGCCGTCGACACCCCGCTGACTCAACAGCAGGCCGGCCCGTCGCAGGTCGTGCAGGATGCCCTGGAGAAAGCTCAGCGGAATCTCCTGCACGGTGGCGAGGGTCGCGGCCGTGACCCACTCACCACCACCGCTGGTGGCGCGACCAGCGGTGGTGGCGGGTGGGTCACCGTCCCGAAGGATCGAGTCGGTGTTCTTGCCGGCCGCGATCGCCAACATGGCGCGGATGGCGTAGTCGCTGCGGGCTGAGACGTACACGAAAGCTGCCTCCGGGAGGTGTCGGTTTACCGGCGGGGTCGCAGGAGGCCCCACCGTCGCCGGATGGCCCGGTCCGCCGCCCCGAAGGCCGTGTCGACGAGCAGGCCCAGCACCAGGATCACGATCATGATCGCGATGAGCCGCTCCGCCTCGGAGAGTTCCCGGGCGTAGACGAGCTGCGCACCGATCGAGGTCTTCGTCGCGATCACCACCAGCAGTTCCCCCGCCATCAGGCTGCGCCAGGCAAAGGCCCAGCCCTGCTTGAGCCCGGCCACGATCGCCGGCAACGCGGCCGGCGCGATCACGTACCGGTAGAGGTTCAATCCCCTGGCACCGATGTTCTGACCGGCCCGTAACAGCAGCGGCGGAACGTAGTCGACGCCGTGGATGACGCCGTTGGCGATCGAGGGCGCGGCCCCCAGCACCACCACGAAGAAGATGGCCTCCTCGCTGAGCTGGAACAGGAGGATCGCCAGGGGGAACCAGGCGATCGACGGCATGGTCTGCAACGCGGTGATCATCGACCCCAGGGCCGCCCGCAGGATCCGGACCCGGGCAACCGCGAGCCCCAGCACGAGTCCGAAGGCGACGGCGGCGGCGAAGCCGACGACGGCGCGACGGGCGGTGGTTGCCAGTCCGTGCCAGAACAAGGGGTCGACCAGGTACGGCCCCAGGTCGCCGAAGACGGCGACGGGGCCGGGCAACGCCCACGGGTCCTTCCAGCCGGTCCAGACGACCACCTGCCAGATGCCGAGGGCGAGGCCGATCGCGGCCAACTTCGGCCAGGTGGAACTCCAGAGTCGGCGCGCCCTGCTCTCCACCTTCACCCCGTTGGCAATCGCCAACGCGTCCAGACCGGAAATCATCCCGGCCTCGGCCCGGACGCTCGTGGTGGTGTCACTGGCCATGGCGGCCCACCTCCGTCCGTAGCCGATCGGTAACCTCGGCGGCGATCGCGGCGACCTCGGGCGAGTCGATCCGTCGAGGTCTGGGCGCGGTCACCTGGGTCTCGTAGATGATCCGGCCGGGCCGGCTGGAGAGCAGCACGATCCGGTCGGCGAGCCGGGCTGCCTCCCGTACGTTGTGGGTGACGAAGAGAACGGTCAGCCGGCGCTCCGCCCAGATCCGCTCCAGTTCGTCGTGCAACAGGTCGCGGGTCATCGCGTCGAGGGCACCGAACGGCTCGTCCATGAGCAGCACCGGGGTGTCGAGGGCGAGTGTGCGGGCCAACGCCACCCGCTGTCGCATGCCGCCGGAGAGTTCGTGCGGACGTCGCCGGGCGAAGTCGCCCAGGCGTACCGTGTCGAGCAGTTCGGCGACCCGCTTGCGGCGCGAGTCCCGGGGCAGCCCGCGCAGCTTGAGCGGCATCTCGACGTTGGCCTCCACGGTGAGCCACGGAAAGAGCGCGGGCTCCTGGAACATGAGGCCCGGCGATCGTTGCCGGTGGGACGAGGCTGTCGGGGGCGACTGGGCCTGGTCGACGATCTCGATCCGGCCGCCACTGACCTGGTCGAGCCCGGCCACGAGGTTGAGCAGGGTGCTCTTGCCGCAGCCGGAGGCACCGACGAGGCAGACGAACTCGCCCGGCGCGACGTGGAGCGAGACCCGGTCCAGGGCGAGGACGGCGTTCTGGCCCGCGCCGTACACCTTGGTGACGCCGGTGAGCGCGACCGAGGTGGTCGCGCTCACCGGTGCCGTTGTCACGGAGGTCATGTCAGTGGGACCTCGGCCTTACCCTGCGCCTTGAGCACCTCGTTGAGGTAGGTCAGGTCGTAGAGGCCCTTGAGGTCGACCGGCTGGGTGAGTCCTACCGCGACGGCGTGGTCGAGCCCGGTCTTGAGTGACGACTCGATCGGGTCGTTGAGGAACTGCAGCGTCGGCCATGCCTGCTTGATCAGCTTGAGGTCGAGCGGCTTACCGGTGATCTTGCCGATGTGCTCGGAAATCGCCTGCTGTGCCTCGTCCGGCTTGGTGTTGACGAACTCGTTCGCCGCGACCTGCCCCTCGACCAGCCGCTTCACCACGTCCGGGTGGGCCTTGAGGAACTTGGTGCTGACGATCAGGTTGGTGATGACGAACTTCTTGTCCGGCCAGAGGTCGCGCTCGTCGACCAGGACCTTGCCACCCGCGTTGACCAGCCGGGAGACGAAGGGCTCCGGCACCCAGGCACCGTCGATGGCGGTGCCGAAGGTCTCGACGGTCTGCGCGTTCTCCTGCGGCACGATCGAGACGTCGCCGCCGCCCTCCTTGTTGGTGGTGAGGCCCTTCTCCTTGAGCCAGTAGCGGATCGCCACGTCCTGGGTGTTGCCCAGTTGAGGAGTCGCGATCTTCTTACCGCGCAGGTCCTCGACCGAGTTGATGCCCGCCTTGACAACCAGGGCCACGCCACCGGAGGCCGCGCCCGAGACCACCCGTACCGCCTCGCCCTTCGACTTCGAGTGGGCGTTGACGGTCGGGTTGGGACCGATGTACGTGGCGTCGAGCGCGCCGGAGAAAATCGCCTCGATGGCGGCGGGACCCGCGTTGAACGTCGCCGTCTCAAGCTTGACGTCGCCGCCCAGCTTCTCGGTGAAGATCCCCTTCTCCACCCCGACGACCGCGGACGCGTGGGTGATGTTGGGGAAGTAGCCGAGCCGGAGGGTCACCGGGCCGGAAGAACCGCCCTCGCCGTCATCTCCGCCGCAGGCAGCGGTGACGCCGAGCAGCGCCGGGGTCAGGACCGCGAGGGTGGCCAACCGGCCAAGCCGGCGGTACGGGGGACGTCTCATCATCATCCAATCCCAAGTTTTCCTACTCGTTTAGTAGGAAGAGTGGACTCAGGAACAGGATCGGTCAAGTGTCCGTTCGTACCACCGGAACCGGCCGGTCAACGCTCAAGACGGCGGAACTGGCTGGCGTGGAAGACCAACGGCGCGATGTTCGCGTCGCCGCCGAGGTCATGCACACGCAGCAGAACGATGTCGTGGTCACCGGCGGTGACCTGCTCGAACAGCGTGCAGTCCAGCCACGCGCTCGCGCCGTCGAGAAAAACCGCGTTGCGGTCGGAGACCCGCCAGTCCAGGGCCGCGAACCGATCGACGCCACGACTGCTCAGCTGCCGGCACGCCCGCTCCTGGTCAACACTGAGGACACTGATCCCGTACCCCTCGGCCGCCCGGAGAATCGGCCAGGTGGTCGAGGTGTGGGCGACACAGACGGAGACGATCGCCGGATCCAGCGAGACCGAGGTGAACGAACTCGCCACGAGCCCCACCGGCGCCCCGCCGACGAGGGCCGCGATGGCGACCACGCCGGTGGGAAAAGCGGAGAACACCCGGCGCAGCTCGCGCGGGTCGAGTGCCTGTCCCAAACTCATCCGTTCCTCCTCCTGAGCACGGAATCACCGCTGCCGGCGTTGCCACTCCTGCGCGAGCAACCGGTACGAACGCACCCGGTCGGCGTGGCCGTGGGTGACGGTGGTGACGACCAGTTCATCGGCACCGGTCGCGTCACGTAGTTGTTCGAGCTGATCGGCGACCTGCCCGGGAGTACCGACGAACTGGGTCTCGACCCGGTCGGCGACCAGCTCGCGGTCGGCATCGCTCCAGGAGTACGCACGCGCCTGCTCCGGAGTCGGGAAGGGAATCGCACCCTCGGCGGTGCGGATGCTGCGGACCCACAGGCCGTACCCGGAGGCCAGCTCTCTCGCCTCGACCTCGTCCTCGGCGACCACCACGTCACTGGAAACGGTGACGTACGGGCGCTCCAGCTCCGTCGACGGGCGGAAGGCCGCCCGGTAGCCCTCGACCGCCTCGATGACGGTGCCCGGGCTGACGTGGTAGTTGGCGGCGAAGCGCAGCCCGTTCGCGCCGGCGACGCTGGCGCTCTCACCCCCGCTGCTGCCCAGGATCCAGACCTGCACCCGGGCACCCTCCCCCGGCACCACATGGGCCTCCTCGCCCTCCGCCGACCGGTACGTTCCGGCCAGCAGGTCGAGCACGTCCGCCACCTGTTCCGAGTAGTCCTGCGGCTGCGCGCCGGGCAGTTGCAACAGCGACTTCTGCAACGCGAACCGCGGCGACCCGAGCAGATGGGCGAAGGAGAACCGGGGCGGGATCCGCAGACCGTTGGGTGCCCGCCCGTCCACCACCCCCACGCCTCCGGCGAGGACCGGCACCGGGTCCGTCTGGGTCGGACGTCCGCCGGACCGTCCCAGACCGAGATCGAGCCGCCCCGGATACAGCGCGTCGATCAGGCCGAACTCCTCGACCGCCGAGAGCGCCGTGCGGTGCCCCATCTGCACCGCGCCGGAGCCGAGCCGAATCGTCGAGGTCGCCGCGGCGGTCAACGCCAGCAGAACCGCCGGTGAGGTTCCGGCAACCCCCGGATTGAGGTGGTGCTCGGCGAACCAGTACCGGGCGTAGCCAAAACGTTCGGCCTGCTGGGCCAGGTCGATGCTGTTGCGGAGCGCCTCGGTGGCATTGGAGCCGGACGAGATCGGGACCAGGTCGAGCACGGCGAGCGGGGTGGGGGACATCGATCACTCTTTCAGCGCGGCGAGGACGGGTGGTGAGGCGGCCGGATCCCACTGCCACGGCGGGTCGGGAATCTCCCGGCGGAGTACCGGAGCAATGTCGGACTGGAACAGCTCCAGCGACCTGCGGTGCTGGAGGTCGCTCAGGCCGCCGGCGTCCGCGTGCAGGTGGATGACCTGGTGGCCGAGGGCCTCGTGGTAGCGATGCACCTTCTCGATGATCTGTTGCGGACTGCCGATCAACGCCGAGCTGCGCTCGACGAAATCCTCAAGGGTAGGAAAGACCGGATCGAGGCCGAGCCGCTTCTGGAACGCGAGTTGCCCTTCGAAGACGGGTCGGTAGGCGGCGATCGCGTCCTGGGAGTTGACGGCCGCGTAGTAACCGGCGGTGCCGGCACCGACCACGGCGGCGGCCGGGTCGTGGCCGTACTCGACCCACCGTTGCCGGTAGTAGCGGACCAGTTCGGCGTACGGCTCGATCGGGTTCGTGACGTTCGCGGAAAACAGCGGGTCTCCGTAGCGGGCCGCGAGGTCCACCGACTCCCTGCTGGTCGCGCTGCCGTGCCAGACCCGGATCGGTTGCTGGAGCGGGCGTGGCCACACCTGCGCCTCTCTCAGCTCCGGCCGGAACCTCGGTGTGGCGGTGACCCGCTCCTCCCGCCAGATCCGGCGAAACAGCTCGTAGCTTTCCGCGTTGCGTTCCCACTGGTCCTCGGGGGTGACGTGGAACAGCTCCCGCTGGGCCGCACCGTTGCCCTTGCCGATGATGAGTTCCAGCCGCCCGCCGGAGAGATGGTCGAGCGTCGCATAGTCCTCGTACGCCCGTACCGGGTCGAGCAGGCTCAGCGTGGTGACCGCGGTGAAGAGCCGGATGGTCGAGGTGAGCGCGGCGATGTGGCTGAGCACCACCGGCGGGGACGAGGAGATGAACGGCAGCTCGTGCCGCTCCCCCACGCCGAAACCGTCGAAGCCGAGCTGCTCGGCGAAGACCGCGTTCTCCACCACCTCACGGAAGCGGTCGGTCGTCGACTTCTTCCGCCCGGTCACCGGGTCCGGCCCGTGCACGATCAGCGTTATCGCCAGGAACCTCATGAGGGCACCGCGAACGCCCGCTCGGACAGGACGACGGGGGCGAGGCCGAGGTGGTCGCGGAGCGACTCACCCTCGTAGTCGGTACGGAACACCCCCCGTTCCTGGAGGATCGGTACGACGGTGTCGGCGAACCCGTCGAGCCCACCGGGAGTGACGTGCGGGACCAGGATGAAACCGTCACTGGCGTCGGCCTGGACCAACTCGTCGATGGCCGCCGCCACGGTGGCCGGCGCACCGACGAACGACTGGCGTCCGGTCACCTCGATGATCAGCTCACGGATCGACAGGTTCTTCGCCGCCGCCTGCTCCCGCCACTGCCGTGCGGTGGCGATCGGGTCACGGTACATACGCACGCTGGCACGCCCCCGGGCGATAGTGTTCTCACCGGTGTCCGGGTCGATCTCCGGCAACGGGCCGTCGGGGTCGTAACCGGAGAGGTCCCGGTTCCAGAGCTGCTCCAGGAACCTGATCGCGGTTTGGCCGCTGACCTGCTGGAGCCGTACCTCGTGGGCGAGTTCCTGGGCCTCGGCGTCGGTGTCCCCGAGGACGAACGTCGCCGCCGGCAGGATCAGCAGTTGGTCGTAGGTACGCCCATAGCGGGCGAGCCGCCCCTTCACGTCCGAGTAGAAGCGTTGCCCCTCGGTGAGGGTGGCGTGCCGGCTGAAGATGGCGTCGGCGCTGGATGCGGCGAACTCGCGTCCCTCCTCGGAGTCACCGGCCTGGAGGATGACGGGGCGTCCCTGTGGGCTTCGCGGGACGTTGAACCGGCCGGTGATGTCGAAATCCGGGTCCTGGTGCGCGAAGGAACCGGCCTGCGGATCGGCGAGGAAGACGCCACGGTCCTGGTCCGCGACGATCTCGTCGCCGCGCCAGGAGTCGAAGAGGCGCCAGGTCGCCCGCAGGAAGTTACGTGCCCGCCGGTAGCGGTGCTCCTGCTGGAGGAAGCCGCCGCGCCGGAAGTTCTCGCCGGTGAAGGCGTCCCAGGAGGTGACCACGTTCCAGCCGGCCCGGCCGGCGGAGAGGTGGTCGAGGCTGGCGAACTGTCGGGCGACCTCGTACGGCTCGTTGAAGGTCGAGTTGATCGTCCCGGCCAGGCCGAGTCGCTCGGTGACCGCCGCGAGCGCGGCGAGCACGGTGAAGGTGTCCGGCCGGCCGACCACGTCCAGGTCGTAGATCTGGTCGTTCTGCTCGCGCAGCCGCAGCCCTTCGGCAAGGAACAGGAAGTCGAACCTCGCCCGCTCCGCCGTGCGCGCGAAGTGGACGAAGGAGGCGAAGTCAATGTGGCTGCCGGCCTGCGGATCGCTCCAGACCGTGGTGTTGTTGACGCCGGGGAAATGGGCCGCGAGGTGGACCTGCTTGGCTGGTCTGCTCATGGTCGAGGGGATCCTTCCGCGAACGAATGCGGCGCTGCGGCGTCGGCGTATCGGTTGCCCGGTCGGTCGAGACCGAGCAGGCCGCGCAGGGTGTCGGCACCGTACGCGGCCCGGAACACCTGACGCCGACGCAGTTCCGGGACGAGTACCCGGGTGATCTGTTCAAGGTCGTACGGCACGGTCCCCGGGCGCAGCCGGAATCCGGTGAGCCCGGCCTGCTGCCAGTCCTGCAGAAGGTCCGCCAGTTCGGTCGCCGTGCCGACAAAGACCTTCGCGTCGCTCTGGTACGGGCCACCGGAGCGTTCGTCCAGGCGCGACTTGCGGGCCTCGGCCGCCGAGGTGGTGTCGTCGAGGAAGACGACCAGGTCACCGAAGAGGTGGACGGTCTGCCCGGACCGCCCGGCGACCGCCTGTTCGGCGCGTACCTCGCT
This sequence comes from Micromonospora sp. NPDC050417, assembly GCF_044458865.1. Classification (NCBI taxonomy): domain Bacteria; kingdom Bacillati; phylum Actinomycetota; class Actinomycetes; order Micromonosporales; family Micromonosporaceae; genus Micromonospora; species Micromonospora sp. NPDC050417. The sequence continues at coordinate 126,927 of NZ_JBITIH010000013.1, read as the reverse complement.
GACGATCGCGCGGGCCTGGTCCCGGTCGTGTGGTGTCACGTATCCGAGGTCGGCCGACCGGGCGACGAGTCGGTAGGGAACGCTCTGGTGCGCCAGTGCGCTGACGACGGGTTGGCCCTGTGGCGGACGTGGGGTGATGGAGGGCCCCCGTACGCTGAACCACCGCCCCTCGAAGTCGATGTAGTGCAGCTTGTCGCGGTCGATAAAGCGCCCGGTCGCGACGTCGCGGATCTCGGCGTCGTCCTCCCAGCTGTCCCACAGCCGCCGTAGTACCTCGACGTACTCGGTTGCCTCGTCGAAGAGGTCGAGGAGCAACTGCCGGGCCGGTGCGGCTTCCAGATCGGCGAAGTCCACCGGTGCTATGTGGCGTCGCCCGAAGTGCGCGGCCTCGTCGGGCCGGGCCGACACCCGCACCTGCACGCCGGCCCGGCCGGTGGAGGCGTAGTCGAGGGTGGCGACCGCCTTGGCGAGGTGAAACGGCTCGGTGTGGGTGACCACCACGATCGGTACGAGTCCGATGTGGTGGGCCAGCGGTGCCACCCGCGCGGCGACCAGGACCGCGTCGAGTCGTCCGCGAACCTGGTCGGTTCGCTGGTCCGGCCCGGAGCGGTCGTACGACTGCGGTCCGAGCGAGTCCTCGATGGTGACGAAGTCGAGCAGCCCTCGTTCCGCCTCGGCCACCAGGTCGTACCAGTAGCGTGCGGTGAGAAGTTCTCTTGGCCGGGCCTGGGGCTCGCGCCACGCCGCGGGGTGCCAGCCCGCTCCGTCGAGGGCGACCGCCAGGTGCAGTAGGGGCGATGGGTCGGGCATAGCGATACTCCGCTTTCGGCTCGGAGGGGGCCATGGACCGGGTACGGCGCGGCCGACGTTCGGACACGGGGAGCCCGGGAGGGTGTGGAGTGGAAGCCTGGTGACAGGTCAGCGCGGACAGAGCGCGGCAGCGACGCGCTGCAGGTCGATGTGGCGACGGGTGACGAGGGCGACGACGTGGCATCGCGGCTCGCGGGTGGAGACGGCGGCCGGGCGTACGGGGGGCTGCATGGTCGTCACCTCCTGTGGGTGCGACAGCGGGGGCGGCATCGATCCCGCCGGCGCGATCACGTGGTTACGCCTGGACCACTAGATCCTTTCCGGAGACTACCCCCGTCGCCACGAAGCTGTCTATCCCTACAGGTTTAGTGGGCTTTCACATGACGAACGCCCTGGCGGCAGCCATTACGGCGCGGCCAGCACGTTCCGACAGGGCCTCCTCGGCACCCACGAGGCATCCAGCCAGGGCGATCCACGCCCGGCGTCCACCCGGCTCCCTGCGGAGATTCCCTACTTGACCAATAGGATTTGACTTGAATGCGGGAGCCTGGCTAACCTGATCTCCACAACGAGTGGAGACGATCCACCCACGGCGGGTTCCCCGTCCGCTCGTCACCTCTCGACAGACGCCGGGTCACCCGTGTGGCGGGGCCTCCCCCGTCCACTCCACGTCGACCACGGACCGGCTGACGTCCCGACCCGCGCCGCGGCACCGACGCCGCCGGCCACACAGGTCGCGGACCCCGCACCCCGTACACCCACCTGCCTGAGCAAGCGCCCCCTCATCGCCACCGGTTAGGAAGGGCCCCTTCCTATACAGAAACCGATAACAAGGGGCCCTTCCTTACCAGAAAGGGGAAGTTGATGAGATTGAGGTCGAGGCTCTTCTCCGTACCGTTGTCGGCTGCCGTCGTGACGGTGCTCGCGCTGACCAGCGCCTGTGGCGCTGGCGGCGCCGGGGCGGGAAACGCAAGCGGCGCCGCCGGGCCCGCCCGCTCCGGCGGGACGTTGACCTTCGCCGTCGGCTCCTACGCCGGCTGCGTGGACCCGCACCAGGTTGGCAGCAACGACACCATCTATTCGCTCCGCCAGATCGTCGACTCCCTGACCGACCAGGAGCCGGGCACCGGCAAGATAGTTCCCTGGCTGGCGGAGAGCTGGCAGATCAGCGCGGATGCGAAGACCTTCACCTTCCGGCTACGGCCGGGGGTCACGTTCAGCGACGGCACCCCGCTCAACGCCAAGGCCGTCAAGGACAACTTCGACGCCGTCCCGAAGCTGGGCGCCAAGGCCAGCCTCGCGATCGGCTACCTCAGCGGCTATGTCGGTACGACGGTCGTCGACGACCTCACCGCCGCGGTGTCGTTCGCCCAACCGAACGCGCAGTTCCTCCAGGCCACCTCGACCTTCTCCCTCGGCCTGGTCGCCGAGTCGGCCGTACGCAAGACGCCGGACCAGCGGTGCACCGACGGCGTGGTCGGCTCCGGTCCCTTCGTCCTCGACGGGTACGTGGCCAACCAGTCGATCACGCTGGTCAGGCGCAAGGGATACCAGTGGGGGTCTTCGTTGTGGCGCAAGCCCGGCGAGGCCTACCTGGACAAGGTCGTGTTCACCGTGGTCCCGGAGGCCGGGGTGCGTACGGGGAGCCTGACGTCGGGACAGGTGGACGCCATCGGCAGCGTCGGCCTGGCCGACGAGAGTGCGTTGAAGGCGGGCGGAAACGTCGACCTACAGGCGCGGGCGAACCCCGGGGTCGTGTTCAACCTGGGGCTCAACAACGCCCGGCCGCTGCTGCGGGAACTGTCGGTACGTCAGGCGATCCAGGTTGCGCTCAACCGCCAGGAGATCGTCGACACGGTCTACCCGACCGGCAGCAAACCGGCGACCAGCATCCTGGCGCACACCACCCCGTACCACAGTGATCTCGGCACCCAGCTCACGTTCGACCCGGCGAAGGCGAAGTCGCTGCTGGACGCGGCCGGGTGGCGGGTCGGGGCCGACGGCGTCCGCACCAAGGATGGCACCCGACTCAGCCTCTCCGTCGGCTGGTTCGCCAACGCCGCGACCAACCAGCCGTCGCTGGAGCTGGTCCAGCAGCAACTCAAGGCGGTCGGCGTGGAGATCACCCTGAAGGAACTCCAGATCGCGCAGATCACCCAGGTCCAGCAGTCGGGCGACTTCGACGCCCTCTGGGGGAACATCACCCGGGCGGACCCGGACATCCTGCGTAGCACTTACGCGACCACGCTGGCGAACACGTACCGCCTCGCGCCGGGCGAACTCGACACGATTCTGACCGGCCAGGCCGCGACCGTCGATCCGGCCAGCCGACAGGCGCTGGTCAGCCAGGCCCAGGAGTTGATCGTACGGAACGCCTACGTCATCCCGGTGGTGGAACTCACCACCGAACTCGGCGTCTCGACCCGGGTGCACGATCTCGACTTCGAGGCGTCGAGCCGGATCCAGTTGCACGACACCTGGAAGAGCTAGCCGCGGGTGTGGTGGGGACGGCGGAGAGGAACCGAGCATGGGTCGTTATGTCATACGTCGCCTGGTGCAGGCGGTCGCGGTGCTCTGGGCGGCGTACACGCTGTCGTTTCTCGTACTCGATTTCCTGCCCGGTGATCCGGTGTCGGCGATGGCCGGCGGGGGCCTCGACCAGGCCTCCGTCGACCCGGCACGGCTGGCGGAACTCCGTCGGGAGTACGGCTTCGACAAACCGCTGCTGGTCCGCTACCTCGACCACCTCGGCGACGCGGTACGCGGGGATTTCGGCAACTCGGTGGCGACCGGGCAGCCGGTGGCCTCGACGATCGGTGACGCTCTGCCGCAGACGTTGGCGCTGACCGGTGCCGCCCTGGTGCTGGCGGTCGTCCTCGGCACCGGACTGGCGCTGGCGGCGACGTACACCACCACGCGTGCGCTGCGTCAGACGTTGCTCTCCCTGCCCGCGCTGGGCGTGTCGCTGCCCACGTTCTGGGTGGGGCTGATGCTGGTCCAGCTCTTCTCCTTCCGATTCGGGCTGGTACCGGCGTTCGGCAATGACGGCGTCACCAGCCTGATCCTGCCCGCGGTCACCCTGGGCGTCCCGACCGGTGCGCTACTGGCGCAGGTGCTGGCGAAGAGTCTGCTCACCACTCTGGACGAGCAGTACGTGCAGACAGCGCGGGCGAAAGGGGCGGGACGGCTGCACATCCACCTGCACCATGCGCTGCGCAACGCCGCCCTGCCCGCGCTCACCATCGTCGGTCTGCTCGTGGGAAACCTGCTGGCCGGATCCGTGGTCGTGGAGACGGTCTTCTCCCGCAACGGCATCGGCCGGGCGACGGTCAGCGCGGTGACCGTACAGGACATCCCGGTGGTCCAGGGGGTCGTGGTCTTCGGCGCGCTGGTCTTCGTGCTCGCCAATCTCGTCGTGGATCTGGTCTATCCGCTGTTCGATCCGCGCATCGTCGTGGCGACGGCGACCCGGCAAAGGAGTCTCGTGTGAGTCAGACACTCGCCGGCGCGCCGGCGCTGCCAACGGGCACCGGCACCACCGCTGACAACCGGGTGGAGCCGCCCGAACGGCGTTCCCGGTACGGGCGGGACGCCCGCCGGCTGCTGCGGTTCCTGGTACGGCGCCCCGGACTGCTCCTCTCCGGCGTGGTCATCTCCCTGGTCGTGCTGGCCGCGTTCTGGCCGACGATCTTCACCGCGCGGGACCCGCTGCTCGGCGTGCCGTCCGACCGGTTCCACCCACCGAGCGGCCAACACTGGTTCGGCACCGACGAGCTCGGTCGGGACGTCTTCACCCGGGTGGTGCACGGGTCGGAACTCTCCCTGAAGGCAACCCTGATCGCGGTCGCGGTGGCGTTTGTCGTCGGCGGGGCGATCGGCCTGCTCGCCGGGTTCGTGGGCGGGTGGGTCGAGGACGTACTGATGCGGATGGTGGACGTACTGCTCGCCATCCCCGCGCTCTTCCTCTCACTCGCCCTGGTCACCGCACTGGGTTTCGGTACGGTCAAGGTCGCCGTCGCGGTCGGCGTCGCGAGCGTCGCCGGCTTCGCCCGGGTGATGCGTGCGGAGGTGCTACGGATCCGTCTCGCGACCTACGTCGAGGCGGCGCGTTCCTCCGGTGCGCGCTGGCACTCGGTGCTGCTGCGGCACGTTCTCCCCAACGCCATGGGACCGGTGCTGGTGCTGGCGACGCTCGACTTCGGCACCGCGATCCTGGCGGTGTCGTCGCTGAGCTTCCTCGGGTACGGCGCCGCCCCGCCCGCGCCGGAGTGGGGAACCCTGATCTCGACCGGACGCAACTACCTGGCGAACGCGTGGTGGCTCTCCACCCTGCCCGGTTTCGCGGTCGCGGCAACGGTGCTCGCCACCAACCGGGTCGCTCGGGCGCTGGACGGGGAGTGGGCGAGGCAGCGATGACCGTACGTGGTGGTGCCTCGGGGCCGGGCCCGGAGAATCTCCTTGAGGTACGCGGACTGTCGGTCTCGTACCGGTCACGGTCCGGGCCGGCATCGGCGGTCGCCGGGATCGACCTCGACATCGGCCCGGGTGAGGTGGTCGCGGTCGTGGGCGAGTCGGGTTCGGGGAAGAGTACGACCGCACACGCGATCGTCGGCCTGCTTCCGTCCGCCGGCCGGATTGACGCCGGCCGGATCCAGTTCGCCGGGCGTGACCTGGCCGCCCTCCCGGAGCGGGAGCTTCGCGCGGTGCGCGGCGCCCAGATCGGGCTCATCCCCCAGGATCCGGCGGTGTCCCTCAACCCGGTCAAGCGCGTCGGCGAGCAGGTCGCCGAGGTCCTGCGCCTGCACGGGCTCGCCGGGCGGCGGGCGGCGGCCCTGGAGGCGGTCGACCTGCTGCACCGGGCGGGGCTGACGGATCCGGCCACCCGGGCCCGGCAGTATCCGCACGAGCTCTCCGGCGGGATGCGGCAGCGGGTGCTGATCGCCATCGCGATCGCCGCGAGGCCGAAGCTGATCATCGCGGACGAGCCGACCAGCGCTCTCGACGTCACCGTCCAGCGGCTCATTCTCGACCACCTGCAGCGCCTGACCGAGGAACTCGGCACCGCCGTGCTGCTGGTGACGCACGACCTCGGGGTGGCGGCCGACCGGGCACGACGGATCGTGGTGATGTCACGCGGGCGTGTGGTGGAGACCGGACCGACCCGGGACGTACTCACCGCCCCGGCCGATGCCTACACCCGTCAACTGTTGCGCGACGCCCCGAGTCTGGCGGCCACCCGGGTCGCGCCCGCACCTGCGTCCAGGCCCGGGGCAACCCGCACGTCCGAGCCGCTCGTCACCGTAGAAGGGCTGGTCAAGGAGTTCGCGTTGCCCGGGGCGGTCGACGGTCGGCGCACCGTACGCGCGGTCGACGGGGTGAGCCTGACCCTCGACCGGCACGAGACCCTGGCACTCGTCGGCGAATCCGGCTCCGGGAAGTCGACCACCGCGCGACTGGTCCTACGGTTGATGGAACCTGACGCCGGCCGGATCGTCTTCGACGGCGAGGATGTGAGCCGGGTGCGGGCCGGTGCGTTACGTCGGCTGCGGCGGCGTGCCCAGCTGATCTACCAGAACCCGTACGCCTCGCTCGATCCCCGCTTCTCCATCGACGAGGTGATCGTCGAACCGCTACGTGCGTTCGGGATCGGCGACCGGGCGTCGCGTCGGGCCCGCGCCCGGGAGTTGGTGAACCGGGTCGCGCTGCCGGAGTCGGTGCTCGATCGCAAGCCCGCGGAACTCTCCGGCGGTCAACGTCAACGGGTCGCGGTCGCCCGGGCGCTCGCGCTCTCCCCGGACCTCGTCGTCTGCGACGAGCCGGTCTCCGCGCTGGATGTATCGGTGCAGGCACAGGTGCTCGAACTACTCGCGGAGTTGCAGGCCGAATCCGGTGTCGCCTACCTGTTCATCTCGCACGATCTCGCCGTGGTGCGACAGATCGCCCACCGGGTGGCGGTCATGAGGGCCGGACGGATCGTCGAGATCGGTCCCACCGCCGAACTCTTCGACCGGCCCGCACACCCCTACACCCGGGAGCTGCTCGCCGCCATTCCCGGCGGCGGGTACGCCTGACCTGCGCGGGCATCGGGCGCGATGGGATCGACCCGACTAACACTTTATATCCCACTCAACCCAGGGGACATAAGGAAGTGTTACCGCAGTTCAGAGGTCTTGTTGATGTAGTTGATGGCAACCGTACCAAGTGTGGACAGCCGTTGACACGACTCCCCGCACTGATCAATATCAGTGCGTGCGGCACCGTCGGGCACGGATCCACCACGGCCGAGTCCCCGCCGGCCGGGCGCTCCTCCTTCTTCCTGCCATCCCGGCGTCACGCCGCCGGTCACCGCGCGCCGACGGCTCTCGTACCACGGGCGCCGGCAGGCCCACACCAAGGAGACGACGGATGACCCCGTTACGACTGACCGTCCGGTACACCAGCCCCACCGACCCGGCGGCTCGACCGCTCGTGGACGGACTGACCCAGGAGTACCGCAGCCGCTACGGCCCGAACGAGGAGATGTCCCGCTACCCGGCGGCGGAATTCGCCCCGCCACACGGCGCGTTTCTCCTCCTACTCAAGCCGGACGACACGGCGGTGGCCGGCGGCGCCTTCCGGCGGTACGACCGCGAAACCGCCGAGATCAAGCGGGTCTGGACCCATCCGGAGCACCGCCGACAGGGGCTGGCCCGACGGGTGATACGCGAACTGGAAGCCGAAGCCACGCGCCGGGGATACCGTCGCATCTGGCTCACCACCGGTCCGCGTCAGCCCGAGGCGGAGTCGCTCTACCTGAATCTCGGCTACCACCCGCAGTACGACCTCGACGCCGGCCGCGCGACGCTGCCGTACCTGCCGTTCGAGACGTACCTGCCCTTCGAGACGTATCCGGATCCATGTGGACCCTTGCCTAGACCCTAAACCTACCTGCTAGATAGGATTTAGATCGGCAAGTACGCTCCGACCGCTCGGAGGTAGACCCGTGCCGAAACTCTCGTCCTTCAGTCGCCTGGCCAGCCCCGTCGACCCCGGAACCCACGGCGAATACCGGATCAACCGCCACCCCGACGATCGCCGCCCGCTCTACCGGTTCACCGAGCGCATCAACGAGAACAGCATCGCTGGCTTCACCCCCCGCGCGGGGCGGTACCACCTCTACGCGGGATGGTTCTGTCCCTGGTCACAACGGGTGCTCATCACCAGGGCCCTGGCGAACCTCGAAAACGTCGTCACCGTCTCCTACGTGGACAACGTACGCGACGGGCGCGGCTGGGCGTTCCGCGAACGCTACGGACCCGATCCGGTGAACGGGTTCACCCTGCTGCGTGAGGTGTACGAGGCGACCGAGGAGGGCTTCGACGGTCACGTATCCGTACCGACGCTCTGGGACCGTGCCACCGCCCGTGTGGTCAGCAACGACTTCAAGACCCTCGGCATCGACCTCGCCACCCGGTTCCACCACCTCGCCGAACCACTCGTGGACACCTATCCGCAGCGGCACCGTGACGAGATCGAGGCGCTGGACGACTGGCTCAACCCGGTCGTCAACCATGGTGTGATGGCAGCGAGCCGCCCGGGTCCGGAGGGGGCACGCGCCCGCACGGCGCTGCTCGACGCGTTCGCTCGACTCGACGAACGGTTGGCGACCCGCCGATATCTGATCGGCTCGACCCTGACCGAGGCCGACGTCCGGCTCTGGGTGACGCTGGTCCGGTACGACGTGGGCCCCAACGCCCATCGTGCGATCAACCCGGGGCTGGTGGAATACCCGCACCTCTGGGCGTACGCCCGGAGTCTCTACACGGTGCCCGCCTTCCGCGACACCACCGACTTCACCACCTTCACCCTTCCCGGCGCCCACGTCCCCGACTGGCACGCGCCGTAAGGAAGGGCCCCTTGTTATCGCTTTCTGTATAGGAAGGGCCCCTTCCTCACACGCCGCCAGCCGGTGCGCCGCCAGCCAGCACGCCGCCAGCCGGTGCGCCGACGAGCGGCGACGCCGGGCACGGTCCCGCTGCGTCGCTCCCGGGTACTCAAGGCGTCTGCCAGCACGATCGCGAACAGCACGGCCACGACGACGGCGGAGACCGCGACCGGAGGCAGGAAGAGCATTCCGGGCGCCATGGCGACCAGGACACACGTACCGACCACCCAGGGATGGGCCACGTGCACGAAGACCTCGTGGCCGAGCAGCGTACGGCCGAGGAGGAAGAGCACCGGGCCGCCGATGATCACCGCGATCCAGCTCTCCTGCATCGGGCCGTACGGATGCTTGATGATCAGTTCGTCAGCGACGGTGGTGAGGACCACGCCGGCCACCATGACCAGGTGTGCGTACCCGGCCCATTTGGTCTCCCGACCGGGGTCGGCGGAGCCGGTGATGGCGTTGCCCAGCTTCTCCCGGGTCCGGTAGAAGTAGATCCACCAGAGCAGCACGGTGGTGGCGAACGCGGTGACGAAAGCGGCGACACGCTGCGAACCGTAGTCGCTGCTCCGGAAGGTCCGGGCGGTGATCACGATGGTTTCGCCGAGCGCGATGATGATGAACTGCCGATATCGTTCGGCCAGGTGTTCGCCGGCGAGGTTCCACTCCCAGGCGGGCGAGCGTCCGAGCCACGGGGTCGGCCAACGGAGCATCGGTCCGAGGTAGTCCAGAGCCAGCGCCAGCGTCCAGAGCAGCACACGTTCGCCGCCGGGGGAGAACGCGCCGGCGAACCAGAGCGCGCCGGACATGCCGAACCAGAAGAGGCCGCGCAACGGCCGGTTGCGCAGCCGGTGGCGGCGCAGGATCACCGCGAGTACGAGGCTGCGGCCGAGGTGGATGCCGACGTACGCGGAGGCGAAGAGCGGGCCACGACCGTCGAACGCGTCCGGCACCGCGGTCGACATCACCAGGCTGCCGAACATGATCGCGATGACGAGCAGTTGCACGGCGGGCCGGCTCGAATCGAGCGTGTCGGTGGCGAGATTGGTGTACGACCAGACCCACCAGGTGGCGAGCAGCAGGATCAGCGCCTCGTACGCGCCGAGTGGGTGCAGGTCGTGGATCAGCGCCTCGGCGAGCCGGGCCAGCATGAAGACGAAAACCAGATCGTAGAAGAGTTCGACGGCCGTGGCCCGCTGCGGCTGATCCGGGTCACGAATCAGTCCGACATACCTGTCCGTCGTCATGCGCCGCCCGTTTCCATACCTCCGCCCGCGTCCGGGCCACCGCCCAGGTCCGGGCCGCCGGCTCGCGCGTGAAGCGCCCGCGTCGAGCAACTGCCGTCACGGAGCCAGTCGTACCACGAGGCGGCGGCGGTGATCCTGGAATCAGCGTGACGGACTCGGCCGGCGGTAGCCGAGCGCGGGCCAGTCAGGCGACGACCAGGCGGCGAACCGCGTCCACGATCGTCGCGCGCCTGTTCGCTTCGGGTACCAGGTCCAGGAAGTCGGCGCCCTGGAGCTGCCACATGTTCGCGAGGTTGAGCACCAGGGCAAGGATCTGCCCGGCGGCGAACCGGTCGGTCACGGCCCCGCGACGCTGGGCCTCCGCCACCATGTCGATCTTCTCCTTCATCGCCGCCGAGGTGGACGCCCGGTTGCCGGCGGAGGCGCCGCGTTCCAGCTCGTACCAGCCGATGAAACGCATCACCTGGGGATGGCCCAGGCCGGCGTCGTAGAGACGTCCCGCGTATTCACCCAGGTCGTCGGCGTCGATGGGGACTCCGGTGACCACCTGCTCGACGATCGCGTCGAAGACGGCCTCGAACAGCCCCTCCTTGTTCTCGTAGAACGAGTAGACAAGCCCGGCGCTGATTCCGGCCCGCTTGGCGAGGCGGTCGACGCGCGCACCGGCCAGGCCGTACGCGGCGAACTCCGCCAGTGCCGCCTCAAGCAGGCGTCGGCGCTTGGTCTCGGGATCACGCGTGGTCATGCCGTCAAGGGTGCCTACTGAACGTTCATTTGACAAGTCTGACCGAACGCGGATACGGTCGAGTTACTGAATGAATGTTCACTACCAAGGAGGCGTCATGGCCACCCGCATCCACTGGACCCCGGCGGCGATCCCCGACCAGACCGGTCGCACCGCTCTCATCACCGGAGCCAACAGCGGAATCGGTCTGGAGACGGCACGGGTGCTCGCCAGCCACGGAGCCCGGGTGATCCTCGCCGGCCGGAGCCGGGCCAGGCTCGACGAGGCGACGGTGACGCTCCGCGCCGACCTGCCCCAGGCGGATCTTGACACGCTCCTGCTGGACCTCGGCGACCTCGCCTCGATCCGGGCCGCGGCCGAGCGGGTGGCCGCGGCGGGAACCCTCGACCTGCTGATCAACAACGCCGGCGTCATGAACATCCCCGAACGGCGGAGGACCCGGGACGGGTTCGAGCTGACCGTCGGCACCAACCACCTCGGTCACTTCGCTCTCACCGCCCAGGTCATGCCCGCGCTACGGCGCTCCCCCTCGGCCCGGGTGGTCACCGTCAGCGCGATCGCGGCGAAGTGGCCCAGCGGGGCACTGACCGACCTGATGAGCGAGGAGCGCTACCGGCCCATGGGCGCGTACGCGAAATCCAAACGCGCCAACGTCGTCTTCACCCGGGAACTGGCCCGGCGCCTCGCCGGCACCACCATCGACGCCGTCGTGATCCACCCCGGCGCGGCCATGACCAACCTGCAACAGCACACCCGGGGGCCGGTCGCCCGGGCCCTGACCGGGGTGATGGAGAGGTTCCTGATGGGCTCCCCCGAGGGCGCCGCCTGGCCCAGCCTGTACGCCGCGACCAGCCCCGACGTCCGCAGCGGCGACTTCATCGGCCCGGCCGCCCGCAACCAGACCTCGGGCACCCCGAAACGGGTCTCCCTGCCCCGGGGAGCCGATGACCGGACCGAGGGCGAACGGCTCTGGGCCACCAGCGAGCGCCTCACCGGCGTACCGTTCGCGATCTGACCCCAGCTCACCACCGACGGACTCCCACGCCGCGACGCAGACCGGGTAGGAGACGCGTCGTGGCGACGACGACGTGCCGTCCACCCGGGACCGACGTGGCGCGGCGGCCGGGGTTTACCGAGCCGAAAAGAGATCGAAAACGCCCGGCATCGACGGCGTTGCAAGGATCTTGACTGGCTGCCAGCCGGCAGCCGGCGGGCATCTCGGCATGGTGCCCATTCCTGCCCCAAGACAGGAGCCGCCAGCACATGACCGACAAGCTCGCCACCTCTTCCACACCTCCCCGCCCGGAAAACGCCCCAAATCCTGCACTGCGCCGACGGACGTTCCTCGGCGGCGGCGCCGCTGTCGCCGGCGCGACCGCAGCCACCCTCGTCCTGGCCGAGCCCGCGGCGGCCACCCAGGACGGCTCGGCGCAACTGCTCGCCTCACTCCCCTCGGCGCGGGACATCCCGCGCCGGGCCAGGATCGTCGACTACGAGATCGCCGAGCTGATCGTGCTGCTCCGCGCACGGAAGCTCACCTCGGTCGAGCTGACCCGGGCCTACCTGGAACGCATCGACCGGTTCAACGGTCCGTTCGAGACCTACGGCGACAACGGCGCATACAACGCGTTCGTGCGGATCGACCGGAGCGGCGCGCTCGCCCAGGCCGCCACCGCGGACAAGCTGCTCCGCAAGGGATCACACGCCTCAGTGCCGCCGCTGTGCGGCATCCCGTTCGGCATCAAGGACTCGGTCGGCGTACGCGGACTGGAGGCCAAGAACGGCACCCACGCGTACGACGGCAACGTGGCGTACCGCGACGCCACGGTGGTCGCCAAGTTACGCGCGCAGGGCGCGGTCATCATCGGTCACACCATCGCCTCGGCGTTCTCCGGCTCCATCTCCGGCACCTTCGCCGGCAACGCCTGGAACCCGCGCTTCGTCCCGGGCGGGTCGAGCCAGGGATCGGGTGTCGCCACCTCCGCCCGGTTGGCGGCGGCCACCATCGGCGAGGAAACCGGCGGATCGATCATGATGCCTGCCTCGGCCAACGGTGCCAGCGCCATCAAGCCCTCGCTCGGTCTCGTCTCGACCGCCGGCGTGATGCCCCTCTCCCCTGGTTACGACGTACTCGGCCCGATCGCCCGATCGGTACGGGACGCCTCGCTGGTCCTGACCGCGATCCTCGGCCCCGACCCCGCTCCCGACCCGCTGACGCTCTCCGCCCCGAACCCGTTCCCCACCCTCCCGGTCGCCGCGCGCAAGGGCAGGTACCCGCTGGCCGGCGTGACCATCGGCATCCCGCAGACGGACTGGATGACCGCCGGCGGTACCGGCACTCCGCCGGCCGAGACCTACGACGCCGACTACCGGGCGGCATTCGAGCGGTTCAAACGGGAACTCGCCGGTCTCGGGGCACGGGTGAGAGAGTTTCCCGGCCTGGACGTCACCGTGCCGGAGAACGACCCGTACTTCCGCACCACGGACCGGCTGCCGGTGCCGGTGGGCAACCCGGTGTCGCCGGCGACCGCGGTGCTGTCCCCCAACCGGTACGAGATCCGCTACTGGCAGGCGGTGCAGGTCTTCGCCGACACCCACCCGGCGAACGCCGAGGCGCTGCGCCGGCAGTTCGGCGACCTCGCGACGGCGGCGGCCACCGCCGGTTCGATCCCGGCGGCAGTCAGGGACGAGGGTGAACGCCGCCGCCGTACGCTCCAGGCCAACTACCAGCGCGCGTTGGACGAGTCCGGCGTCGACTTCATGCTGGTACTGCCGATCGGGGCGCGGATCGGTCCACGGTTCGGCGGCACCCAACTGCCGAACTACCGCACGTTCTACCAGCTACCGAACGCGTTGACCTGGCCGATGGTGTCGTTCCCGATCGGATACGACCGCACCGAAGGACTGCCGATCAACGCTGCCTTCTGGGGGCCCCGTTTCTCCGAGCCGGCACTGGTGCAGGCCGCGATCGACTACCAGGACCGCTATTCCGCCTACCACCGGGCGGCGCCTCCGGACCCGACCTTCGACACGCGGCGTGGGCGGCCACCGGGCCCTTCGGAGGAGGTCGTACCACCGGAGCTGTCGAATGACCCGCTGGTGGCCGAGGAGGCGTGGACATGACGACCGGACCGTTCCTGACCGTGGAGTGGCAGCCACTGCTCAACGCCGGCCTACCGTTACGCGAGCCGGACGACGAACCGGCCGCGATCCTCACCGTCGGGTGGGGACCCAAGCTGGGTACGAGTTACTACGCCCACGGCGACGACCTTCCCGAGGAGCCACCGAGCCACTGACACCCACTCCTCGACACTCATCACACGGACGTACGCGGGGATCGGTTCACCCAGGTGAACCGGTTCCTCGCCGGCTACGTGTTCGAGGCGGCTCCCGGCACGCGCCACCGCTGCGGGAGTAACCAGACCGTGTGGTGGGGAGGTCGTCATGACGCGTCCGGGGGATGCCGAGTGGTCGGTGTTGCAGCTCGATTCGGATCCGGTGCCGGGGGATCCGGAATCTTTCGACGAGATCACGGCCGCGTACCAGGAATTGGCCCGTACCACGCAGGAGGCGCATGACCTGCTCGCCTCCGGGTCACAGGTCGACGTGGGTCAGGGCAAGGCGATGGAGGCATTCCGCGACCTGATCGGGAAGCTGCCCGGCCGGCTGGACACGATGGCCCACTCCTACAGCCAGGCGGCCGACGCCTACCTGCGGTACCTGCCCTCGCTACAGGAAGCGCAGTCGATGTCGCTGCGGGCGCTGGAGCAGGCCCGGCAGGCGTCCCAGGACCAGGGCTCGTCCCAGGCCGCGTTGGCGTTGGCGCAGGCGGCGGTGCTGGCCCTCGGTGGTGACACGGCGGCGGATCCGGCCGCGACCGACGCGGCCAACGACGACGTGGCGGCGGCCCGCAACCGGCAGGACCAGGCACAGCAGGCGCTGGACCAGGCCAAGGCGATACTGGGCCAGGCGACCGCGTTGCGTGACCAGGCGGCTCGTACGGCCGCCCAGGTGCTGCGTCAGTTGGCGAAGGACGCACCGCAGCGGTCGATCTGGGAGAAGATCGCGGAGGCGTTCCAGGCGTTCGTGGACTTCCTGCGCAGCACCGTGATCGAGTGGATCACCACGGTGCTGGACGTGCTCTCCGCGATCGCCTCGTTCATCTTCCCTCCGTTGGGACAGGCGATCGGGCTACTCTCCGGCGCAATCGACTTCGCCAGCGCACTGGCCGGCGGGGACGCGGGTGAGATCGCCATGGCCGGTGCCGGCATCGCACTCGGCCTGGTGCCGGGCGGCCGGCTGGTCGGCCGGGTGATGAAGTTCGCCGCCAAGGGCGGCAAGCTGCTGTCGGGCGGCGCCAAGGACGGCATCGCGGCCGGTATCAAGGGGCTCGACGCCGGTGGCGGGAAGACGATCGGTGGTGCTCTGAACGGGCGCGGCGGTGCGGGCACCGGTATCGGCGCCAACCGGCCGCCCGTACCCAGGGACTCCTCGGTCTCGCTGGACATCCGCGACTGTGTCACCGACCCGGTCGACGTCGTCACCGGCGAGATGGTGCTCGCCCAAACCGACCTGGAGTTGCCGGCACCGCTGCCGATGCTGATGACCCGGACGCACGTGTCGTCGTACCGGGCCGGCGGGTGGTTCGGACCGTCCTGGGCGTCGACCTTCGACGAGCGACTGGAATTCGACGCCGAGGGCGTCTGCTACTTCTCGCCCGACGGCATGATCCTGGTATACCCACCGGCGCCGGCGGGCGAACCGGCGCTGCCGGTCGAGGGCCCGCGCTGGCCGCTGACGATCGCCGGGGACGGCTCCGCCGAACTCACCGACCCGCTGCTCGGCCGGACCACCCACTTCCGGGTCTCCGGCGCGATCGGGCTCCTCTCGGCGGTCACCGACGCCCTCGGCAACCGGTTCGAGGTCGACCGGGATGACCGGGGCGTTCCGACCCTGGTACGCCACCCGTCCGGCCGGTCGCTCTCGGTGCGTACGGAGGCGGGTCGGATCACCGCGCTGCACCTGGTCGACGGGGCCGGGGCGCCGGGCGCGCTGGTCGCCTCGTACGGCTACGACGACCGGCGCCGGCTCGTCGAGGTGTCCAACCCCTCCGGCGAGCCGATGCGGTTCGGTTACGACGACGAGCGGATCACCGGCTGGCGGGACCGTAACGGGGTCGGCTACCGGTACACGTACGACGCCGACGGGCGGTGCGTACGGACCGAGGGCGACGGCGGCTTCCTCAGCGCCACGCTCGCCTACGACCGTGAGGGACGGTTCACCACGTACACCGACTCCCTCGGCAACGTCACCGTCTACCGCCTCGACGAACTGCGGCACGTGGCGAGCGAGACCGATCCGCTGGGCAACACCACCCGCTTCGAGTGGGGTCCGTACAACCGGCTGATGGCGCGGGTCGACGCACTGGGCCGGATCACCCGTTACACGTACGACGAGGTGGGGCGGCTGGAGACGGTGGTCCGACCGGATGGCAGCGTGGTCGGCACCACCTCGCGCGGCGACGCGATGACGATCGTGGTGGAGGACGGGGACCGGCTCTTCTCCCGCCACTACGAGGAGGCGCCGGACCCGAACGCCACGACCGTCGGTGTGGCCGAGCCGTTCGACTACGACCGCCTCGGGGAGGACGAACCAGTCGTGGACGGCACCGCCGCCGGCCGGCGGGTCTCCCGGACCAACGCCTGGGGACGGCCCGAGCAGGTGCGGTACGACAACGAGGGCAACCCGGTCGAGCGGGTCGACGCCACCGGCCAGGTGAGCCGTACCGAGTACGGCCCCTTCGGCCTGGTCCTGGCGACGGTCGACGCGACCGGAGCGCGGACCGGCTACGAGTACGACACCGAGCTGCGACTGACCGGGGTGACCGACCCGAGGGGCCTGGTCTGGCGGTACGTGCACGACGCGGCCGGGCGACTGGTCGAGGAGACCGACTTCAACGGGCGGGTGCTGCGGTTCGCCTACGACGCCGCCGGGCAACTGGTCCGGTCGACGAACGCGCTCGGTGAGACCACCGAGTACGAACACGACCTGCTCGGCAACGTGGTCGAACGGCGTACCGTCTCGGGGACCACCGCCTACCGCTACGACCCGGTCGGCAACCTGGTCTGGGCCGCCAACGAGGACGCTGTCGTGATCATCGAACGGGACGAGTTCGGCCGGGTCACCGCCTCGACCACGAACGGGCGCACGCTCGCGTTCACCTACGACGACGAGGACCGGGCGTGTCGCCGTCGTACGCCGTCCGGGGCGGAGAGCGTCTGGTCGTACGACGCGTTCGGTCATCCGGTGTCGTTGCGGACCGCCGGGCACACCACCAGCTTCCGCCGGGACGGGCGTGGCCGGGAGTTGGACCGCAGCGTCGACGGTCGGGTGCTGCTGCGGCAGACGTTCGCCGCCGGTGACCTGCTGACCGAGCAGGTGGTTCCCGGTGGCCGCACCCGGCGCTTCGACTACCGGGCTGACGGGGCGCTCGTCGGTATCCACGACGACCGGGCCGGTCGCGTCGAGTTCGAGCTGGACCCGACCGGGCGGGTGGTCGGCGTCCAGGGCCCCGGGCACGCGGAGAGCTACCGGTACGACCCGGTGGGCAACCTGATCTCGGCGAACGTGGGCGGCTCCGCGAACGTGGGCGGCTCCGCGTACTCCGGCGAGCTGCGCTACGACGGTGGCCTGGTCACCGAGGCCGGCGCCGTGCGGTACGCGTATGACCGGCAGGGGCGGATGACAGGTCGGACGGTGACCGATGCGGTGACCGGGGAACGGACCTGGCGGTTCGGCTGGGACGCGCACGACCGCCTGGTCGAGGTGTCGACCCCGGACGGTGACCGGTGGCGTTACCTCTACGACCCGCTGGGGCGGCGGATCGCCAAGCGGCGCTTCTCGCCGCAGGACCCGGGGATCCCGGTGGAGCAGGTCGACTTCGTCTGGGACGGAACGCTCCTGGTCGAGGAGGTCCACACCGATGCCGAGGGACGCGCCCGGGTGACCACCTGGGAGCACCACCCGGAGCAGCGGCACCCGGTGGCCCAGTCGGTCCGCCCCGACCAGGAGCAGGTCGACCGCCACTTCTACTCGATCGTGACTGATCTGGTGGGAACCCCGACCGAACTGGTCGACACCGACGGCGAGCTGGTCTGGCAGGGCCGCAGCTCGCTCTGGGGTGCGCCGTTGACCGGGTCCGTCGCCGACGCCCGGGACCCGATGCCGTTGCGCTTCCCGGGGCAGTATCTGGACCCGGAGTCCGGCCTGCACTACAACGTCTACCGCTACTACGACCCGGTCAGTGGCCGGTACGTGAGCCAGGACCCGCTCGGGCTCGCTCCGGCACCGGATCCGGCCGCGTACGTGGCCAACCCGTACCGGGAGGCGGACCCACTGGGTCTGACCAAGTCCAAGACGACTCCGTGTGCGACCGGCGGCGCCGGTGGGAGCGGCGGCGGCAAGAAGAACAAGCGCCCCGGCGGCGGCAACGACGCGGGCAACGCCACCGCGTCCGGCTCCGGTTCTGGTTCCGGGTCCGGCAACAAGGACTTCGTCGAGGTCGGCGAACATGACGGCGTGGTGGTCAAGGTGGACTCGCACCAGAACAAGCACCACATCAAC
Organism: Micromonospora sp. NPDC050417; assembly: GCF_044458865.1. Lineage (NCBI taxonomy): Bacteria > Bacillati > Actinomycetota > Actinomycetes > Micromonosporales > Micromonosporaceae > Micromonospora > Micromonospora sp. NPDC050417. The sequence goes on along the minus strand of NZ_JBITIH010000013.1, from coordinate 108,578 downwards.
CCGGTCTTCTCCGGGGAGTTGAAGCCGTACACGGGTGGGCGGGGCGAGAAGTTCCCGCCCCAGGTGGATGCCGAGTGGCACCAGAAGTACTTCCCCAAGCAGGTCGCCAAGATCGTCAACGAGGACGTCGCCAACAAGCGCGAACGGGTCGCCCCGCTGCGCGAGAACGCGGAGGAGCTGCGTACGGCGAGCGACACGGCGGGCCGTAAGGCGGACCTGGACGAGGCGAAGGCCGCCAACGCCGAGAGCTGGGCGAAGCGGAATCCCGACGACAGCTATGGGAAGAAGACGGCCGACCAGTTCCGCAAGGACGCGATCGCCTCCCGCAAGGACGCCGACGCGGCGGGAGACTCCTTCCACAAGGCGGACCGGGACGCCCGGAAACTGGAGGACGAGCTGAACGGCAACTCCCAGTTCAGCCCGTCGAAGGACACCCAGGACGACGGGGTCAAGTACGACATCAGCGCGTTCTACGACCCGCAGACCGACAGGTTCAACGCCACCTGGCACGGCAACCCGAACATCGGCGGGAACTACACCGCCGACGACTGGTGGCGGGACAGCGGGAAGAAGATCCAGAAGGAGTACGGACTCAACGGCGTCACCCCGAGGTAGCGCTCTCCCTGCTCGCCGCCGAACCGCCCGGACGGGGACACCCTCGTGCTCGACGAAGGGTGTCCCCGTGCCCCGGAATGCGCGGGTCGGGAACGTCGCCGGTACGGGCGCTGGGGCCGCCCGCGCCGGTGGTCAGTTCGCCGACGCCACGTGGTCCCGGCGGCGGCGCTGCATCGCCCGCTCCAGGAGCGCGATCAGGACCTCCTTGCCGGACTCCTTCCGGCGGGCGTCGCAGAGCATCACCGGCACGTCCGGGTCGAGGTTCAGCGCGAGTTGGACCTCGTCGAGCCGATACTGGCGGGCGCCCTCGAAACAGTTCACCGCCACGATGAACGGCGTGCCCTGGCGCTCGAAGTAGTCGATCGCGGGGAAGCAGTCGGCCAGCCGGCGAGTGTCGGCGAGGACGACCGCGCCCAGTGCGCCCAGCGTCAGCTCGTCCCAGACGAACCAGAAGCGGTCCTGCCCGGGGGTGCCGAAGAGATAGAGCACCAGATCGTCGCTGATCGTGATCCGCCCGAAGTCCATCGCCACGGTGGTGGTGCTCTTCGCCTCGACGCCGGAGAGGTCGTCGATTCCGATGCCCTGCTCGGAGAGGACCTCCTCGGTGCGCAACGGCGGGGTTTCGCTGACCGCTCCGACCATGGTGGTCTTACCCACCCCGAAGCCACCGGCAATAAGGATCTTGACGGCGGTCGGCAGCGTCAGGCCGCCGGCCGCGGTGTCAGAGTGCTCGTAGTCCATTGATCACTGCCTCGAATACGCTGTCGTCGGGTTGGGCGGTCGCCGGCCGGGGTTCCCGCACCTCGACGAGGTGCCGCTCAAGCAGGTCGCCGAGCAGGACGCGGATGGTTCCCAGGGGCAGGTTCAGGTGCGCCGCGACCTCGGCGACCGATTGGGCCCGCTGGCAGAGGCCGACGATGGCGAGGTGCTCGGGCCCGACACCGACCTCCGGCGCGGCCCTGACCCGGGTCGCCATCACCAGTGAGATCAGGTCGAACCTGCCCCGGACCGGCCTGGTCCGCCCACGGGTCATCGCGTACGGACGGACCACCGGTCCGGCATGGTCGTCGACCCATTCATCCTCTGAGGATTCGCCCTCGGGGGCGGCCATGGCGGGTTACCTCTCCTCGACCGGAGGCGACACCGGGCCGCCCTCTCGGGCCGGAGAGGCGAGGAACTTCCCGGCCCGGGTCACCAGCATCGCCATCTCGTACGCGATCAACCCGACGTCGGCGTCCTCGTCGGCGAGTACGGCCAGACACGCGCCCCGGCCCGCCGCCGTGACGAACAGGAACTGGGATGACATCTCGATGATGGTCTGCTGCACCGTTCCGCCACCGAACCGCCGCCCGGCGCCCCTGGCAAGGCTCTGGATGCCTGACGCCATCGCCGCCAGATGCTCCCCGTCGTCGCGGCCCAGTCCCTTCGAGGACGCCACCAGTAGGCCGTCCACGGAGAGGACGATGGCATGTTCAGCCTGCGTGACCCGGCTAACCAGATCATCCAACAACCAGGTCAGGTCGGCGCTCGACGCTGTCTTTTGCACCACTCGTTGTCCTCTGTTTTCGTCGGCGAAGCGTCGCCGAGTCGATCTCCTGGTTCGGTTACGTGCGGGGCTGGTCCCTGGGCGCGTCGTCCTGCCCGTCAACCGGAGCCGACTGCGCCTCCTCGTTCAACAGTCGTGCGGCCTCCGAGCGGCCACGTTTGGTGCCGCTCTGGTAGGAGCTCATCATCGACCGGATCTGCTCGGGTGGCCGTGGCGCGTCGTCGCCGGCCTCGGGCACCTCGGCTCCGCTGGTTTGCAGTGGCTTGGCCAGGTTCGCCTGCCGGACTCGCAACGGCAGCCCGGACGGGGTCTGGCCGGTCATCCCCTGCGGACCGGCCGAGTCGACCGAACCCGCCGGACCGACCGAGCCTGCCGGGGCACTCGGTCCAGCCGATCCGGACAGAGCCGGCGGAGCGACCGGCTTGGCGAGTGCGGCCACGGTCGGCAGTAACGGGGTCTCGATCGTCGGTGTGTTCGCGCGTGCGGCGGCGTCGGACGCCGACGGCAGACCCGACGCCGAGCGCTGCTGCGGGATGAGGGTCTCCGCCCGCCGGGTCGTCAACGGTGGCTGCGTCGTCCGCGCCGGCAACGGCGGCAGCTCACCCGGCTCCACCACGGCGACCGGGCCCGCCGCCCGGTGCGTCGGACCGGTCACGGCGGTCTGTCCCGCCCCGCCGGCCACGGTCGCCGGGTCAACCCGGCCACTCGGCGCGATGTCGCCCAGCACGGGCGGCGGCGGTACGGCTGTCGGGCCGGTCTGCTCCACGCTGTCGTCGGTGACCAGGCTGAGCGGGATGAGCACGATCGCGGTGGTGCCGCCGTACGGGGACTCCTTGAGCTGGGCCCGTACGCCGTGCCGTTCGGTGAGCCGGCTGACCACGTACAGGCCCAGCCGGGTGGCGTTGGCGAGGTTGAACTCCTGCTGACTGCCGATCTGCTGGTTGGCCGCTGCGAGTTCCTCCTCGCTCATGCCGAGACCGCGGTCCTCGATCTCGATGACGAAGCCGTTCGCCACGACCTGTCCCTTGACCTCGACCGTGGTGTGCGGAGGTGAGAAGGAGAGAGCGTTCTCGATCAGCTCGGCCAGCAGGTGGATCACGTCGCCGACGGCCCGACCGGCGAGACCGACCGGGGCGATCGGGAGCACGGTGACCCGGGCGTAGTCCTCCACCTCGGCCACCGCGCCGCGTACCACGTCGACCATCGGCACGTTGCGTCGCCAGGAACGACCGGGCCTCGACCCGGAGAGGACGATCAGGTTCTCCGCGTTACGCCGCATCCGGGTGGCCAGGTGGTCGACCCGGAACAGGTCCTCCAGTTCCTCGGCGTCGTTCTCCCGCCGCTCCATCGCGTCGAGCAGGGCGAGCTGGCGGTGCACCAGGGCCTGGGTACGCCGGGCGAGGCTGAGGAAGATGTCCCGTACGCTGCGCCGCAGCTCGGCCTGCTCGACGGCGGTACGGATGGCGGTCTCCTGCACCGCGTTGAATGCCTGGCCCACCTGGCCGATCTCGTCGTTGCCGAAGTTGAGCGGTGGCGCCTCGGCGGAGACGTCCACCTCCTCACCGCGCCCGAGCCGTTCGACCACGCTGGGCAGTCGCTCGTTGGCAAGCTGACGGGCCGCCTCGCGCAACCGCTCCAGTTGGGCGACCAGGGCGCGGGCGGTGGTCACCGAGACGATGACCGAGGCGACGACCGCGAACGCCCCCAGCACGGCGGCGAGCAGGATGCGGACGATGACCCAGATCGCGCCGGGCGTGCTGCGCTCGACGACGCCGTCGCCGCCGGTCACGACGACGTCGTGTAGCTGCCGCATCGCGGGTTCGACCGTGGCCTGCCAGTCGGCGGCCTTGATCGGCGGGGTGGCGTTGGTCCGGCCGGCGAGGATCAGCTGGTCCTCGGAGGCACGGAGCCGGGTGAAGACGTCTCCGGCGACCATCTGGTCGTAGCGGGCCCGGTCCCGGCTCTCGAGGTCGTCGACGGTGATGGCGCCCATGAAACGTTGCGCCCCGACGAGTTTGGCGATCTCCGCACTTTCCGTGGGGGTGATCTTTCCGGCCGAGAGAACACCGGCGACCAGTGCGTCCTCCTGGGAGATCAGCTCGTACTGGCGATTCAGGTCGATCAGCGCGGCGGCCTGCGACGCGATCGTCTCGTCATCCAGGCTGCCCAGGGCGTCGTAGACGCGGAAAATCCCGTCCACGATGGCGGTGTAGGCCGTCGCCGCGGCGGTCCGGTCGATGGACCGGGCGTCGATCCGGGCGCGAATACCTTCCAATTCGTCGAGCTGCCGGTTCGTCGAGTCGATACGACTTTCCAGCGTCGAGGAGCCGGCCATACCGGCCTGCCAGCTCCCGGTGGACTGACGGAACGCCGCCGCGAGGTCGCGCGACGCGAGTCTCGTGGCGTCCAATTCCTCGCGGGAAGCCTTGGTCGAGCCGAGGAACGCGAGCGAGAGACGCCGCTCGGTCTGCAGGCTCTGCAGCAATGGCTCGCTCGGCTCGTACACGGTGGTGTTGAGGGCCTGGGCGAAGAGGAGATTGGTTCCCTCTCGCAGGGTCACCCATGCGGCGAACACCCACAGGGCCGCGAGTGACACCAGGAGAGCGACCACTTTGGTACGCAGATTCGCGCTACTGCCGCGAGGAATGCGGGGAGCCATTACACCGTCCCAGGCCGGGGTTGGAGTTGTCGTCACCAGTTCGCGATACGAGGTGTCGAATGCGCTTACTGGGCTATCCGGGAGTGCGCGAACACGCTAGCAGTTTCGGACAAGTCACCTCAAGCCCACACAATGAGATTGCATCTGCTCAGAATGACGCGGCGGAGGACTCCAGCTCAGCCCTGCTGGCAACGAGGTGCAGCGCCGCCAATGTGACCGATTCCACAATCGCCGTTGGCGCGTACAGCTCCTTGCCGTGCCACAACGCCGCCTGCGGCTGCCGCGCCGCCGCCGTACGCCGGAGGTAGGCGTGGCCGCCGCGCACGGCCTCGCCGAGCCTACCCCGCGCGGGTCGGCTCAGTCCTAATAGGACATGGAGCGCGTACGCGGTCTCCTCCGCCGTCCCCGACCACCGTCCCCAGGACCCGTCCGGCCGTTGACTGCCGAGAATCCAGTCGACCGCCCGGTCGACAACCTGGGCGAGAGCGGGTCCGCGACCGTACTCGTGCAGGGCCAGCACGGCACAGGCCGTGGCGTAATAGGGCGAGGCGTGCCAACGGTCGTGCCATGCGCCGTCGGCCCGCTGCTGCTCCCGGAGCCAGCCGGAGAGCCGGCGCACCACGGCCGCGTACCGCGACTGCGCCACCGGTCGGATCGCCAGGTGTTGCCCAAAGGCGTCGAGCACGTGGGCGTTGGTGGTGACGGAGGCGCCGTCTTCGCCGGGCCAGGTCGCGAAGTGGCTGCCGGTGTCGTAGCCCCACAGGCTCTCCGGGGCGACGGGCGCGCCGAGGTGCCCGAGGGCGTAGAGCGTGACCGAGGTGGTGTCCGCGTCGGTCGGCAGGCCGGGGCCGGTGGACGCCCCGGTCGGACCGAGCGCGGCGCTCAGGCTCTCCACCAGTTCGCGGCGCCCGCCCAGTGGGATCCCGACGCGGGCGAGTCCGCTCGATACCCAGGCGCGCTCGAAGACGGTGACCGGGATGGGACAGGGCACCGGGCCGCCCTGTCGCAGCGCCAACTCCCGCAGGTGGGCCCGGGCCCGGTGGACGCCCCGTGCCGTCCCCGCGACGGCGATCCAGGCCGCGGTGGCCGCCGGCGACGCGCCGACCGTACCGAGCCGACCGGGGCCGATTCCCGGCGTCGCCCCGGCCGCCGGTCCGACCACCTCGAACGAGTGCGCCAACTTGGCGGGCACCCGGCGCCCCGAGGCGATCAGCCGACGGACGCCGACCAGGCGGTCATCGCCCATCTCCCGGGGCAGGCCGAGCGGGGCACGCGCCCACGCCTCGACCAGATCCGCCGGCAGCCGGTCGACGTGTACGTTGATCGCCTCGACCATGGCCGGCACGATCAGATCGACCGCGGGCGTGTCCGGCACGCGCGGACCCTCGTCCCCGAGCCAGCCGCGCAGCACCACCAGCGCCCGCTCCACGGACGCCAGCACCTCGGCACGTCCGATGGTCGGCGGACGACCGTCCTCGCCCGCGCGCAGTACGGTCAAGAGCGCCTCGACCGCGCTCAGTGTGGGCACCAGGGCGTAGCCACCCGGCGGTCCCCAGCCACCGTCGGCGCGCTGCGCCGCCAGGACGAAACGCAGCCGCTCGGCGTGCCCGGTCAGCCAGGGCGCCAGCGTGATCAGTCGGGCGCTCTCGTAGACCGAGGGCGCGACCTGGCCCCACGGGTCACGGAGCAGACCGGCGAGGAGGCTCTCGACGTCCGCCGCCACGCCGCCCCGATCGGCAGCGGGTCCTGACCGGGTCGACGTGGTCACATCCCGCCCCAGAAGTCGACGCCGCTGCCGTAGAACCGGGTGACGAAGCCGAGTTGCCGGGCCAGGTAGGAGGCCGGACGCGGGCAACTGGTCCGCAGTGGCGTCAGCAGCCGCACGCAGCCGTCGACCAGCTCGCCGACCAGCCGGATGACCTCCGCCCGGTCGACCCCGAGCATGAGTACGTTGAGGTCGCCCTTGCCCCAGGCGAGGTCCCGGTCGTACGTACCCAGGTCGTTCACCAGACGCAGCACGCGCTGCACCTGCCGACCGACGGCCCGCAGCTCGTCGAGGTGGTCCAGGCACTCCTGATCGCCGGTCCACAGCCAGTGCGAGAGGTTCACCCAGGCAAGCCCGGTGTTGTCGGCGTTGTCCAGGTAGGAAGCGGAATCGGGAAGGCCGGATTCGTCACCGGCCGCACGGGCCGACTTCCAGCTCCACTCCCGGGCCATGGCCGTCAGGGTGCATCGCAGCTCTTCGCGCCACAGCCGCCGATGCGCCTGGTACGCGGGCGAGGTGGCGATCCCGTCGCGGATGTCGGCGAGGAAGCTGGCCAGCGGCGACCCGGGGACGGGCGCGGTCCCGTCGACCACCGCCAGGCAACTCGCCACGATCTCGTCGACCTGTTCGACCGTGACCGCGAGGGTGTCGACCTGCCAGTCGAGGGCGAAGATCCACAGCGCGGTACGGTTCGCCACCCGCACGTCGGCAGGGCCGGCCCCGACAGCGTTACAGGCGGTCGCGTACGCCACACCGCCGATCAGCGCCGCGTCGAACGGCTCCGCGTCGAACAGGGCCGGATAGGCGCGGACCCGCTCCGCCAGGTCACGCTGCCCCGCGATGGTCAGGGTTCCCACCTCGGCGAGTTCGGTGCCGTGCCGGAGGTCCTGATGGGCTGCCGCTGTGTCGGTGCTCATGGCACCACCGCTCGAACCGGGTGTAGCACCAGCTTGGCCTCGGTGGCCGGCCGCAGGGAGGCACCCATCCGGGGGGTGAAGTCCACCGGCCCGACCAGTTGGGGTCGGAAGCGGCTCAGCATCGTCGCGATGATCAGCGGTGCCTCGACGGCGAAGAGGTACTGGCCGAGGCAGCGGTGCGGGCCGCCCCCGAAGGGGAAGTAGCTGTAGTGCGGTTCGGGCTTCGGCCCGTCCGGGTCGAAGCGCTCGGGATCGAAGTCGTCCGGGTTCGGCCAGAACGCCGTCATCCGCTGGGTCACGTAGGGGCTGACCAGAATGGTCGACCCGGCCGCGATCCGGGTGCCGCCGAGCATCTCGTCCCGGATTGCCATCCGTGGGATGAACCAGCCCGCCGGCCAGAGCCGGAGCAGCTCGTCCAGCACCATCCGGGTGTAACGCAGCTCCGACATGTGGGACCGGTGCACGTCCGCGCCACCGACGACGCGGTCGATCTCGGCGTAGAGCTTCTCGGCGACCTCGTGGTCGGCTGCCAGCACCGGCCAGAGCCACGACAGCACGGCGATCGTCGTCTCGGTCGAGGTCGAGACCATGGCCACCAGGTCGTCGCGGATCTGTTTCTCGGTGACCTCCACACCGTCGATCTCACGGGGGGCGCAGAGCGCGGAGATGATGTCGTCGCCGCCGTCCGGGTGCCGTCGGGCCTCACGGATGAGCGGCAACACGATCTCGTCGAGTGTGGCGACGGCGGCTGCGAAGGCGCGGTCGCCAGGGAGCGGCAGCCAACCCGGCGCCCACGGCACGACGATCCGGGGGATCATCTCCGTGGCGATGACACCGAACGCGTCGACCATCCGCACCGCGTCGGAGACTGTGATCTTGTCGCCGAAGAGAACCCGCGTCGTCGCCTGGCAGACGATCCGGGCCAGCTCCGTGCCCGCGTCCACGATCCGGCCCTCCCGGGCGGGCTCCTCCAGGCCGTCGACGGCGTCCCGGATCGCCTCCGCCATCCGGTCGGTCATCGCGTTGACCCTGGCCGACGTGAAGAGCGGACGCAGCACGTCCCGGCTCGATTTCCAGACGGGACCCTCGGTGACCAGGATCGCCTCACCGACGGCCCGCCGTACCCCGTTCCAGAGCAGACCCTCACGGACGTACGTCTCGGGGTTGTGCAGCACCGTCTCCAGGTGGTTCGGGGAGGTCACCAGATAGGGCCCCACCGAGCCGACGCCGAGTCGCACGATGCCGCCGTTCGCCGCGTTGCCCGCCTCGACCAGCGCCTCCAACGGGCGTCGGACCAGGCCCAGCAGCTTCCGCAGTGGGAGGTTTCGGGCAACGCCGGACGCCGCCTCAGACATCGGATACCTCCACGACCTCGGTCCCGCGTGGCCCGCCCGATCCTCAGCGGGTCTGCCGACCGGGTACGGACCGGGGCAACAGGGTGAAAATTGATCAAGCCGGCCAGCGCCACTCTAGATCCAACTTTCCGCCCGGTCTAGGGACCAATTCGTGAACGCCACCGAAATCACTCCCCTGTGGACGACATACCGATTCTGGCCGCCGACAGGGGGTGCGGTGACCGGTCGCAAGGCCACCTCTCGACCCGATCACCCTTTCCAGCACGGGCGTGTGCGACGGGCGAGGGTACGTGGGGTGGACCGACATGCCGTCAATCCACGGCGAGGAGCTGCCGGCGGGCGTGGCGACCTCGCGGCGGCGTTTGTCATCAGCATCTCACCGGCCTCCGCCACCCGGACAACCCGTGCCGACTTGGCCCTCGCCGGCGCGGGAAGGTCAACGTCCGTCGCTCACGGGGTGTTACGGCGGACGATCCCGTACCATCACCTCATCACGCATCGTGACCGAAACTTTCGGCGCGAACGATATCGCCATTGATCTCGGTCAAGTGGGAATCGTGGAGCGACAACCCTCCACAAGGTCGGGTCCACATCGGACGATCAGCGGTTGAATGCTCCACTAACCAGTACAGAAACCCTTGACACACCACGGGCCGGAGCTTAAGTTGCCCGTCACAGGTAACAGAGTTATTTCCGAAAGTTTCGCTATTACGCCGACGTGGAGTTTGCCGCCGGTAGGGACACGCCGGTAGGAAACGACGCCATGGCCAGACCGGAGGGATGGCTTGAACAACCCGGCACCCATCCCCCTGATCCCGCTGGCGCGGCCGTCACCGGTCCGGGCCGAACGCCCCGTCGCACCGCCACGGTCCATGAGGGAGGACACCGGATGAGCACACCGACGGTGGCGGAACTACCGACCGACGCACCGCAGCCCGGCCGGGCGGAAACCGGACCCGTCGCTCGTCGTACGCGCCCACGCTCCCACGGCTGGCGGCGCAGCCTGCGTCGGGACTGGCAACTGTATTCGCTGGCGATACTGCCGCTGCTCTTCTTCCTGATCTTCAGGTACCTGCCGATGATCGGTAACGTCATCGCGTTCCGCCGCTTCGAGCCCGGCGGCAACGTGTTCGGTGAGTACTGGGTCGGCCTGCGGTACGTCCGGTTGTTCATGAGTGACCCGACGTTCTGGCACGTGTTCACCAACACGCTGGTGCTGGGGGCGCTGACGCTCCTGTTCTGCTTTCCGTTGCCGATCGTGCTCGCGCTCCTGCTCAACGAGGTCCGTACGCGGGCACTCAAGCAGTTCGTCCAGTCGGTGTCGTACCTGCCGCACTTCCTGTCGATCGTGATCGTGGCGGCCATGGTCATGCAACTGCTCTCGGTGGACGGCACGGTCAACCAGTTGGTGCGCTCCGTCGGCGGGGATCCGATCCAGTTCATCCAACAGTCGGAGTGGTTCCGCACGATCTACGTGTCATCGGAGGTGTGGCAGACCGTCGGCTGGGGCACGATCCTGTATCTCGCCGCACTCACCCATATCGACGATGGGTTATATGAGGCGGCCCGGATCGACGGCGCCAACCGGTGGCGCCAGACCTGGCACGTGACGCTCCCCGGGATCCGCCCGACGATGGTGACGCTGCTGATCCTGAACATCGGCACCTTCATGGCGGTCGGCTTCGAGAAGATCCTGCTGATCTACAACCCGCTGACGTACCCGACTGCCGACGTGATCGCCACCTACCTGTACCGGGTGGGCATCGTCTCCGGCAACCTCAGCTACGCCGCCGCGATCGGCCTGTTCGAGGCCGTGATCGGCCTGACGCTCGTCCTGTCGGCGAACGCGATCTCCCGACGAACGGTGGGGACAAGCCTGTGGTGAGCATCGACACGAGTGCGGCCCGTCGTTCGACCAGGGGCCCCCGCAGCCACCGACCGACCCGGGGCTACCGCGTCTTCCGGGTGGTCAACGCCCTGATCCTGACCGGGGTCGTGGTCGTGACCCTCTACCCCTTCGTCAACATCGTGGCGCGCTCGCTCAGCGAGAACGCCTACATCATCGCGGGGCAGGTCAATCTCGTCCCGCGTGGGTTCAACCTCGACACGTACAAGCTCGTCATGTCGGACCCGCTGTTCTGGACGAACTACCGCAACACCGTGGTCTACACGGTGGTCTCCACCGTCATCGCGATGGTGCTCACCACCTGCTACGCCTACGTCCTGTCCAAGCAGCACCTCAGGGGCCGGACCGCACTGGTCGGGATCGCCGTGTTCACCATGTTCTTCACCGGCGGGCTGATCCCCAACTACATCCTGGTCACCAGCCTCGGCCTGAGGAACACCATCTGGGCAGTGGCCCTACCCAACGCCATCAGCGTCTTCAACCTCCTCGTCATGAAGGCGTTCTTCGAGGGCCTGCCGACGGAACTGGAGGAGGCCGCCGCCGTCGACGGGCTCAACACGTACGGCACGTTGCTGCGGATCGTGCTGCCGCTGTCGAAGGCGATGGTCGCCACGATGGTGCTGTTCTACGCGGTCTCGTTCTGGAACTCCTGGTTCGCCGCCTTTCTCTACATGGATCGGCTGGAGCTATTCCCGGTCACTGTCTATCTGCGCAACCTGATCGCCGGTGCGACCGATGCCACCTCCGTCGGCAGCAACGCCGGCGACGTGGTGCAGTCCGCCGCGACGATCCAGTCCGTGACGATCGTGCTCACGGTGCTGCCCATCCTGGCGGTCTACCCCTTCATCCAGCGGTACTTCGTCTCCGGGGTCACGCTCGGGGCGGTGAAGGGATAGCCCAGTCGACCGGTTCGGACATGTGCGCCAACCCACCGTTGTTCTCCGCACGAAAGGAAGCCTCATGGTCCAGCTATCCCGACGTCAGCTCCTTGTCGCCGCTGGCGCGGCGGCCACCGTCTCCCTCGCCGGCTGTGGCGACGGTGGCGAGTCAACGCAGAACCAGGATCTCTCGGGCAACCGGGACGGCGCCATGACCCAGTACGGCGTCGGGGACCAGTTCAAGGCCACCACGCCGATCTCGTTCTCGCTCCTGTACAACAACCACCCGAACTACCAACTCAAGGAAGACTGGCTGTTCTGGACCGAACTGGCCAAGCGGACCGGGGTGACGCTCGAAAAAGTCGCCGTGCCGCTCAGTGACTACGAGCAGAAACGCAGCGTGCTCGTCGGGGCCGGTGACGCGCCGTTCATCATGCCGAAGACCTACCACCCGCAGGAGAACGCCTTCGTCTCCTCCGGCGCCATCCTTCCGGTCAGCGACTACCTCGATCTGATGCCGAACTTCAAGGACAAGATCGCCAAGTGGAACCTCAAGCCGGAGATCGACACGCTCCGGCAGGAGGACGGCAAGTTCTACCTCCTTCCCGGTATCCACGAAAAGCCCTGGCAGGACTACAGCCTGGCGGTACGGACCGACATCCTCGACCAGCTCAACATCCCGGTGCCGACCACCTGGGACGAGGTCTACACCATGCTCAAGGCGATGAAGACGGCGCACCCGGACAGCTACCCGTTCTCCGACCGGTTCAGCAAGCCCACTCCCGGTGGGAACCTACTGAACATCCTCGCCAAGTCGTACGGGACCATGGGCGGCTGGGACTACCAGCACGCCACCTGGGACGCCGGCGCCAGGAAGTTCGTCTACACCGGCGCGACGAGCCAGTACCGGGACATGCTGCAGTACCTCAACAAGCTGGTGACCGAAGGGCTGATGGATCCGGAGAGCTTCACCCAGACCGACGACAACGCGCGCCAGAAGCTCGCCGGAGGGCGGTCGTTCGTCATCAGCTCCAATGCGCAGACCCTGGTCAACGACTACCGGAAGGATCTGGCGGCGACTCTTCCGAACGCGAGGATCACCAAGATCGTACTGCCGACCGGGCCGGCGGGGGCGATCAATCCGGCCAGTCGGCTGGAGAACGGTGTCATGCTTTCGAAGAAGGCCCGGGAGAGCAAGAACTTCGTCGCCATGATGCAGTTCGTCGACTGGCTCTGGTATTCCGACGCGGGCATGGAGTTCGCCAAGTGGGGCATCGAGGGTACGACCTTCACCAAGGACGCCTCCGGCAAACGCACCCTGACATCCGACATCGATGTCATCGGGCTCAACCCCGCCGGGACGAAGCACCTGCAGAAGGACTTCGGCTTCTACAACGGGGTGTTCGCGTACGGGGGCCCACTTGAGCTGGTCCAGTCGTTCTTCTCGCCCGAGGAACTGGAGTTCCAGAAGGTGTTGAACACCCGGACGCCGATCGCGGTGGCACCCCCGTACCCGTTCAGCGACGAGGAGCGCGAGCAGGTGTCTCTCTGGGAGACGCCGCTGAAGGACTACGTGACGCAGATGTCGCTGAAGTTCATCCTGGGCCAGCGCAGCCTCAGCGAGTGGGACGCCTACGTGGGCGAACTCAAGTCGAAGAACATGGACTCCTATCTGAACCTCGTCAACAAGGCACACGAGCGCTATCAGAAGGCCAACGGCTGACCGGTGGCTCCGGTCGGGTCCCGACGGGGCCCGACCGGAGCGGACGACCCTGCCTTGCGGAAGCGAGGACCAGCGTCTCGGCCTGCCGCCTGACGATGCCACGACCGGGAGGAAGCGGTGATGAGCGACGCCTTCGAAGCCCGACCGCAGTTCGGTGAGGGACCACTCTCGCGTGCCGCGGCACGCGTCTACAGCCTCCTGGTGATCGAGGTTCTGCTCCTGGTCACCACCGCCCCGGGCCTGGTCCTCTTCCTGCTGCTGGAGCCGGACGCGAGCAATCTTCCGCTGGTCGCGCTCTGTGCGCTGCCGCTCGGCCCGGCCGTCTCCGCCGCGCTGTACGCCTTCGACCGTCACCGCCCGGACCTGGCCGACCTCACACCGGCGACGAACTTCTGGCGGGGCTACCGGGCCAACCTCCGGCAGGTCCTGGCGGTCTGGGCCCCGTCGCTGCTGTGGCTGACCATCGTCACCGCGAACCTCACCCACTTCGCCGTCGCGGGTGTGCCGGACTGGTGGGGGGTGCTCCTCGTCCTGGTGGCGCTCGGGGTGACCCTCTGGTGCGCCAACGCACTCGTGATCACCTCCCTCTTCGCGTTCCGGACCCGGGACGTCGCCCGCCTGGCGCTCCACTTCCTCGCGCGTACGCCGGGCGTCACGGTGGGCAACGCCTGCCTCCTGCTGGTGGCCGTCGCCGTCACGGTGGTCACCTCGGAGGCCGTGCTGGGGCTGCTGGGTTCGGTGCTGGTGCTGACGCTGCTGCGAACCTGCCGACCGCTGATCGGCGAGATCGAGAAGGAGTTCACCGGATGAGCCTGCCCGCCACCTCGAAGGTGAGCTTCGGCGGCGACTACAACCCGGAGCAGTGGCCCGAGGACGTGTGGCAGGAGGACTACCGGCTGTTCGACGCCGCCCGGATCGACACGGTCACCCTCGGCGTCTTCGACTGGGCCCTGAACCAGACGGGCCCTGACGCGTACGACTTCTCCGTCCTGGACCGGATCGTCGAGCGCGCCACCGCGCAGGGTCGCCGCATCTGCCTGGCGACCGGCACCGGCGCCCACCCCGCCTGGCTGGCGCGGGCATATCCGGAGGTCACCCGGACCGACTTCGAGGGGCGCCGGCACCGGTTCGGTCAGCGGCACAACTCCTGCCCCAGTTCCCCGGCCTTCCGTCGACTCTCCACCGAGATGGCCCGGCGCGTCGCGCGGCGGTACGCCGGCAACCCGTCGATCGTCGCGTGGCACGTCGGCAACGAGTACGGCGGCGCCTGCTACTGCGACCTGTGCGCCGGGGCGTTCCGGCTCTGGCTGCGCGCGAGGTACGGCACCCTCGACGCGCTCAACGCGGCCTGGTACACCACCTTCTGGTCACACACGCTCACCGACTGGGAGGAGATCGAGCCCCCGTCGGCGCTGACCGAACACTGGCGCGGACCGAACCACACCGCTTTCCAGGGCATCACCCTGGACTACCTCAGGTTCATGTCGGACGCCATGCTCACCAACTTCCGGGACGAGTTGGCGGCGATCCGCGAATCCAGCCCGGACGTGCCGGTCACGACGAACTTCATGGGCATGTACCGACCGATCGACTACCACCGCTGGGCGCCCCATCTCGACTTCGTCTCCTGGGACAACTACCCGCCGGACGACCACTCCCCCTGGTGGATGGCGCTGACCCACGACCTGATGCGCGGGCTCAAGGACGGCCAGCCCTTCTGGTTGATGGAGCAGACCCCGAGCTACACCGCCTCGCGCGACGTCAACCCGTTGAAACGGCCCGGAGTGATGCGGCTCTGGAGTTGGCAGGCGGTGGCCCACGGCGCCGACGCCGTGCTGTTCTTCCAGATGCGCGCGTCGCGGGGCGCCTGCGAGAAGTACCACGGGGCGGTCATCGGCCACGCGGGGCGGCAGGACACCCGGGTCTTCCGCGAGGTCGCGCAGCTCGGCGCCGAGCTGGAACGGTTGGGCCCGGCGGTGCTCGGGGCCCGGACCCCGGCCCGGGTAGCGCTGCTGTTCGACTGGGACTGCTGGTGGGCCCTGGAGATCTCTGACGGCCCCTCCCGGCATCTGCGCTACCCGCAGATCGTGCTGACCTATTACCGCGCGCTCTGGGACGCCGGGGTCGACGTCGACGTGGTGCCGGTGACGGCCGACCTGTCCCGGTACGACGTGGTCGTGGCGGCGGCGCTACACATGCTCAAGGGTGACCTGCCCCGACGGTTGGAGGAGGTCGCCGAGCGCGGCGGTTCGGTCGTGACCACGTTTCTCTCCGGTCGGGTCGACGAGAACGACCACGCCTTTCTCATGGACGTACCCGGGCCGCTCGGGCCGCTGACGGGCATCCGGATCGACGAGTGGGACGCCCGCGAACCGGAGGTGGTCAACCCCGTACACCTCCAGGGGGCGGACACCGCGGTCGAGGTGGAGTCACGGCTGCTGTTCGAGCTGGTGATCCCGCAGGGCGCCGAGGTGGTCGGCACGTACCAGAGCGACTTCTACGCCGGCACGCCGGCGGTCACCCGGAACACGTTCGGTGCCGGTGACGGCTGGTACGTCGCCGCCGGCCTGGACCAGAAGGGCGTCTCGTGGGTCGTCCGGCAGGTGCTGCACCGCCACGACCTGATCGGCCCCTACGCGGAGGTGCCGAACCTTGAGACGGCGGTCCGGGTCGCGCCGGACGGAACCCGGCTGCTCTTCCTGCTCCACCACGGTGACGTGCCGGTCGAGACGACCGCTCGTACCAGCGGGGTCGACCTGCTCTCCGGTGAGCGGGTCACTCGCGGCGAGCCGATCCGGCTCGACCCTCGGGCGGTCATGGTGCTGCGCGAGGCCGACTGAGCACCGTACGCCTCCCGGCTCCCGTGTCAGTGGATGCGGCGCCCGTGGGCGTCAGGCACCCCGGACTTACGGAAGAAGTAGGTGTTGACCTGGTCGCGCCACTCCTGCGCGCTGCGCACCTGCTCGTCGAGACGCTCGGTCACCCTGGCGTGCACCGCCGGATCGACCAGTCCGGCGACCCGCTCCCACCGTCGCCGCGTCTGCACCACCTGCTCGGCGCCGGCGAAGTGGGTGTCGTAGATGTGCTGGATGACCGTCGACCCGCTCTGGAGCAGGTGCCCGTAGGGCACGTGGTGGAAGAAGAGCAGCAGCTCGTCGGGGCAGTCCCGGGGCGACTCGTACCGGTCTGACCACGGCGACGGGTACTGGCCGGTGAACCCGGTGCCCGAGCCGCGGGTCCGGTCCACCCCGACGCCGTCCCGGTCGGCGAAGTGGTAGGTGCCCCACGGTGTGTACTCGTACCCGTCCACGTCGGGGCCGTAATGGTGCCCGGGACGGACCATGAATCCGACGCCGAGCGGGGCGGTGTAGCGCTCATAGGTCTGCCAGGAGTCGTCCATCACCTCGTGCAGCGTCCGTCGGAGCAGGTCAGG
The DNA here is from genome assembly GCF_044458865.1 of Micromonospora sp. NPDC050417. Taxonomy (NCBI): domain Bacteria; kingdom Bacillati; phylum Actinomycetota; class Actinomycetes; order Micromonosporales; family Micromonosporaceae; genus Micromonospora; species Micromonospora sp. NPDC050417. The sequence continues at coordinate 91,781 of NZ_JBITIH010000013.1, read as the reverse complement.
GTCGGTGGTCGCCGATGGTACGAAGGTGAGGTCGATCCACTCGTCGAGCACGGCCACCGGGTCGAGCTCCGGCGACCAGGCGAGCCGGCCGAAGGCGTACAGGTTGGCCTGGGCCAGTGGGTGTCCGGTCCAGAACGGGTCGTCGCCCACGTTGGAGACGACGACGAGGCCGCCTCCCGGCCCGGCCGAGACGGCGCCGCTCGCCGATCCGTGGGCGGCGACGTCGGCGACGGTGTCGCGGCCGACGCCCCAGGGTGCGAAGTGGAGCAGTTCGCTCCACCACGGGCCCAGGTAACACACGTGCCGCTGCTGGCCGGTGTATTCCTGCGTCGCCTGGAACTCCACCGCGAGCCGGGTGCCGGGCATGGCCGCGATCACCGGCGACACCGGCTCCCGCGTCTGGAAGTCCATCGGACCATGCTTCACCTGCAGGATCACGTTGTCGCGGAACTGTCCGTCGAGGGGGGCGAAGTGGTCGTACGCCGCGCGTGCGCGGTCGGTCGAGCGGTCACGCCAGTCCTGGCGGTGGTTGTAGACGAAGGCACGCCAGTGCACGACTCCGCCGAACGGGGCCAGGGCCTCGGCGAGCAGGTTCGCGCCGTCGGCGTGACTGCGTCCGTACGCGAAGGGGCCGGGCTGCCCCTCGGAGTCGGCCTTCACCACGTACCCGCCGAAGTCGGGGATCGTCTCGTACACCCGCCGGGTGGTCTCGGTCCACCAGGCCCGTACGTCCTCCTCCAGCGGGTCGGCGGTGGGCATCCCGCCAAGAGTGACCGGGGAGGCGAAGTTGACCGACAGGTGCACACGGATCCCGTACGGTCGCACGAGGTCCGCGATGGCGGCGACGTCGCCGAGCCGGGTGGTCAGCAGGTGGGCCTCGGTGACGTGCACGTTCACGTTGTTCACGGTGATGGCGTTGATGCCGCAGGCGGCCAGGAGCCGGGCGTAGTCGCCGACCCGGGTGAGGTCGTGGCGGAGCGCGCCGTCGCGCCAGAAGAGCGATCCGCCCGCGTAGCCGCGTTCGACCTGACCCATCACCGGATGCACGTCGATGTTGTCCCAGTGGTTGGCGATCCGCAGTCGCATCGCCGGCCGGTGCACCTCGATCGGGTGTGCCGGGCCGAAGGCCGACTCGCCGAGCCGGACCACGTGGAACAGGCCGTAGAGCAGTCCGGCCGGTTGGTCGGCCAGGACTATCGTGACGTCACCGTGCCGAACGAGCGCGAAGCCCTCTTCGCCGAGAGTGTCCGTACCCTCGCCCTGGTGGCGCCGGAGGTCGGCGCGGGCCGCCGTCTCGACCGGCAGTGCCCGGTCGGTGGCAAGCGCGAGCACGAGGTCGTACGAGGCGCTGTCGGCACCCTCCGAGGACCGCTCGGCGACCAACGGTGGCGAATGCCTCCGTACGCTGCCGCCGTGTTGCGCGCAGGCCTGCCCGACCTCGCGTAACACCGTCTCCACCCCTGTGCCGGGACCGGAGACGAGGACGCGGCGCGAGCCGATGGCGCGAAACGCCTCCGACGGCAACCACGCCGCGTGGATGTCCGCAGAGCGTGGAGTAATCATGATCAAATCCTAGTACACAATCACGGACGTCTTCCTCTTCGATCGACGACGATCGCGCCTCGTCCTGTTTGTGCACCCGCCCCGGGCACGGATAGCCTTCGGAAAAGGCCCGGCTCCCACTGATCGGATCCCGCCACGGTCGGCGGTCCGGGCAGAGGAGGAACGGTAGCCGTGGCAGGCAGAATCGTCGACGCCCGCGTGATCATCACCTCGCCGGGCCGCAACTTCGTCACGCTCAAGCTGATCACCGAGGACGGGGTCAGCGGGGTCGGCGACGCCACCCTCAACGGCCGCGAACTCGCCGTCGCCAGTTATCTGACCGACCACGTGGTGCCGGCCCTGATCGGCCGCGACTCGGCCCGGATCGAGGACACCTGGCAGTACCTCTACAAGGGTGCCTACTGGCGGCGCGGCCCGGTCACCATGAGCGCCATCGCCGCGGTCGACACCGCGCTCTGGGACATCCTGGGCAAGGTCGCCGGCCTTCCCGTCTACCGACTGCTCGGCGGGCGGTCCCGCGAGGGCGTGACCGTGTACGGCCACGCGAACGCGGAAACCGTCGGCGGTGTGCTGGAGGAGGTCGCGCGCTACCGGGACCTGGGCTACCGCGCGGTACGGGTCCAGACCAGCGTGCCCGGCCTGCGCACCACGTACGGGGTGGGCAAGGACCGGATGTTCTACGAGCCCGCCGACGCGGCGATCGCGTCCGAGGCGACCTGGTCGACCGAGCGGTATCTCGCACACACCCCGACCGTCTTCGCCCGCGTCCGGGAGGAGTTCGGGCCGGAGTTGAAGCTGCTGCACGACGTGCACCACCGGCTCACCCCGATCGAGGCGGGACGGCTCGGGCGCAGCCTGGAGCCGTACGCGCTGACCTGGATGGAGGACCCGGTGCCAGCGGAACTACAGGAGGGTTTCCGGCTGATCCGCCAGCACACCACCACCCCGATCGCGGTCGGCGAGGTGTTCAACACCGTCTGGGACTGTCAGCAGCTCATCTCCGAGCAGCTCATCGACTACGTACGGGCCACGGTGGTGCACGCCGGCGGGATCAGCCACCTGCGCCGGATCTTCGACCTGGCCGCGCTGTACCACGTACGCAGCGGATCACACGGCGCCACCGACCTCTCCCCCGTCTGCATGTCCGCCGCGCTTCACCTCGACATCAGCATCCCCAACTTCGGCCTGCAGGAGTACATGCGGCACACCGAGGAGACCGACGCCGTCTTCCCGCACGACTACCGCTTCGAGAACGGCTACCTCCTCCCGTCCGAGGCACCCGGACTCGGTGTCGACATCGACGAGAAACTCGCCGCCACCTTCCCGTACCGGCCGGCGTCCCTGCCGGTCAACCGACTTGAGGACGGGACGCTGCACAGCTGGTGAACGGAGGCGTCCAGACGTCGACACGGCGTGGGCCGTCCGGATGCGTCGGGGCAGGCCGGTGGGAGGTGGGGCCGCCGGCCTCCACCTCCCATCCCGGTTCCCACGGTCGCGACGGACGGGTCACATGACGACAAGCTCCACTCGCCGATTGACCGCCCGGTTGGCGCTGGAGGTGTTGGACAGTTTGGGCCGACTCTCGCCGTAGCCCTTGGTGTCCAAGCGATCGGCGGTGACGCCCTGTTCTCGCAGGAAGTCGAGCACCGCCTCGGCCCGGTCGCGGCTGAGCGCGAGGTTGAACCTGGCCGAGCCGACCGAGTCGGTGTGCCCGTCGACTTGGATTCGCGTACTCGGGTTGGCGTTGAGCACCTGACCAATCTTGACCAGGCTCGCCCGGGTGGCGGGCGTGAGCGCGGCGCTTCCGAAGGAGAACCGCAACGGAGGCAGGCTTGTCAACTGGCGTTGGACGTCGGGAACCCGGAGTCCGTCGACCACCGCCGCTCCGGTGTCCCGGGCCGACGCGAGCACGGCGACCTTTCGCGCCTCCGACGGGACCGTGCCAGCCAGGTTCAGCGTCCCGCCGGTCAGCTCCGCCCTCATGTCGAACGTGTCCCTGCCGAGTGCCCGCAGTAGGCCGGGCAGGCCGGAGAGCGCCGCGTCGGTCACCGCGTCGTCGACCGTCAGACGGTTGTCGACCGCCTCGACGCCGAAGGCGGCGACCGTCGCCGCGACCAGTGTGGTACGCGAGTCCTCGGTGGGAACCGTGCCACTGATCGATACCTTGCCACCGGTCAGCGCGAGAAGCACGGACGGCGGTGCGGGCATGACGGCGGTTTCCAGACTCGGCGGCACCTCGGCCTCGGCGGCACGTACGCCGTCCAGCGCCCGCACGATGTCGAGTGCCCGTTCGGCTTCGGTGGCCGAACCGGCCTCCAACCTTCCGTCCCGTCCGGTGAACGTGACCCGCACCTGGGGCAGGCCGGCGGAGCGTAGTGCCTGTTCCGAGCGCTGGGTCAGGTTTTCCTCCATCCCGTGACGGTTCGGGATGTGCTGTGCCACGAGTAGAACGACCATGCCGACAAGGGCCACGACGAGCCCGACCAGTGGGTTGAACCTCTGCTCCGCGTTCTTCTTCATGATCAGGCCCGTCCCGTGTCCCGGCCGGCCACCAGACGCTCGGTGAGTTCGACGAAGGCGGTCTCGTCACCGTCTGCGAGCAACTGGGCCTGGCGACCCCAGGTGACCAGGCTGGGTGCGAAGCTGAGCCCGGCAGCCTCGATGGCCGCACGCCGCGTACCGTCGTCAGTGTCGGCGAGCTGCCGGAAGCTGCCGATGCCGGCGGCCCGGAGTGCGGCGGCCATCTTCGGACCTATGCCCTCGATGCGTTCCAGGTCGTCGTCGGCACTGTCGTCAGGTGCCAGTGAACCGGCCCCGCCGGCGAGTCCCGTGGCGGTCGCCGGCCCGTGCTCCCGCGGCAAGCCCACCTCGGCGGTCGGTCTGGGCTCGGATGACACCGCCCCGATCGGCACCTGACGCTCTTCCGCTTTCCCTGCTGTCACTACCCCGGCCGCCGGCACGGATTCACCCGGAGCGACCACGGCGTCGCTCTCCCTATCCGCCACGGCAACGGATTCCCCCTGGCTTGCTACCGGTGACGACTTCCGGTTGCCCCAGACGAGCCAACCCACGAGAAGACCCAGGGAGAAGGCGGCCAAGATGACGGGGAGCGACTGGCCAATAAACCAGGCCACTTGATACCTCCGAAGTGAACAGACGAGGGATTGCGGTGCCAGAGGGCAGGCAGCATTGCACGCGCCATCGGAATGCGATGACGCGGATGTGGTATCAGACAACAGGGTGTACGGAACTAAGCCGGGCGCCGACTGCCGGAGCATCCTATATGGTTTCTCGACATTGGATTAGCGCCTACTCATACCCGTCCGTCAGGTAACCCGATCGCCACCGGATCGACCACACCTCGTATGACGACGTGGGCCCGTAGCCGAACGTACTCGACGGCGAACTCCTCGCTTCCAAGAATGGTGGCAGCGGGTCGTCGCGGCTAAACAGCCGCACTTGCCGACACGTGGATCGGTAACCGTTCTCCCAGTGACGGGCTTCCACCCGTCGGGCGTGCATGTTCGGCGAGATCCGCGACGCGCCGTCGGCGTCGCCGCCTCCCTCGGGCTCCGGAGGCGGCGGTCAGGGCTGACGTCGTGGCGTGATAGCGCCGAGCCCGCATGGCTCCACGCCAGCCAGGACGAGGGCGATCCGCTCCACCGCGCTCGGTCCGGTCAACCCCCACCGCCCGCTTGCCTCACTCGGCCAGATGGGCCCAGGTGTGCAACACGATCCATCCACCATTGGTCTCGTTGACCATCGGCGGCTCCTCCGTACGCCGGAAACCCGCCGATCGCGCCACCGCCTCGCTGGCGACGTTCGCCGGTTCGATGCGCAGCACCACCCGTTGCAGGCCCAGTTCACGGTGGGCGTACCGGGTGAGCAGCACCAGCGCCCCTCGGGCCAGGCCCTGCCGACGGTGCCGGACCCCGATCGAATAGCCCAGTTCCTCGGTTGGTCCACCCGGTTCTCTGCCGAAGAGCAGGACCTCGCCCAACGGCCGGCGCCCGTCGGTGGTGACGGCCAGTTGCAGCCGTTGGCCGCTGGCCCGTCCCGTGCGTGCCCGGGCCAGGTACGCGGTCGCGGCGGCCAGGTCGAATGGCGACGCCAGCGGGGTCCACCGGGCCACCTCGGCCTCGTCGAACAGCTCGACCATCGCCGGCAGGTCGTCGTCGGTCCACTCACGTAACCGCACACCGTCCCCGGCAAGACGGACCGGAGACGGGAAGGGGTACGGGTTCGCCATGAACGGATCATGCCAGTGCCAGGGCTGGCGCACCGGTACCGCGCCTTGTATGCTCCCCGGCGATGAAGACCTCTTTCGGTAGATTGGGGGTCCCGTACACGCAAGGTGAGTGCTGATGCACTCCCGGACCGTGAACGGAGATTCCCGCCTCGCCTTCTGGCTGCGCGTACGCGAATTCGCCGTACCGCCCTCCATGATCAAGTCCGCGACCGCCCGCCGCACCGCCGGGGACTGGGCCGGGGCGTGCGCCGCCGCGCACGTCGACGTCGATCTCAATCTGCGCTCGGTGGCTCGCTCCCACGGCGAGGAACTCGCCGCCCAGATCCGGGCCGACCTCCGCCACCTCGCTCCCGACCTGCTCCGCTGGCACATGCCGAGGATCGCGCCGGACGGGCTGCTCCGCCCGGGGCTGACCGTCTCCCTGGCGCGGTACCGGCCGACAGGTCAGGGCGACGGCGTACACCTGGTGGCCCGGACCCCTCCCGCCTGGGCGGATGCCGGTCAGCGGCTCAGCCTCGCCCTGTGGGACGGCAGCCGGTCCGCGCCCCGACCCCATCCACATCCCCGTCCAAACCGCCGGTTCCGCCTGGACCTGCACCGCCACCTCTGGGACGCCCGCAGGAGCGGCGACCTGCGGGTCCGGTCCGGGGCGGATCTCCCGCCCGCCGACCCCCTCCTGGTCGCGGAACGCACCGGTCCACCGGCCCGCGACTGTGCCGTGGACCGGTGGGCGGCCGAGGTCGGGATACTGCTCCGCGCCGAGGGACGGGCCGGCGGCGGCGTCACCGTACGACTCGGAGGTCGACACCGGTTGCTGCTGGAACTGGCCGCACCGGGGGACGCCTACCCGCCCGACCCACCACGGATCACGACGGCCGCTGGCGGCGGCGATCCCGCCCTGCCGGTACTCCCCGACGCCGCGACCTGGGTGCTACCTGACCTGGCGTTGCTGCGCGCCGGGCTGATCGAGGCCGACCAGTTGCACCCGCTGGTGGCGCCCGCGCTCGTGCCAGGTCACCGGCCGGCTGACACTCCGCCGATCCCGGACGGCGGAGCGAGTCCGCGCCTCGTCGACTGCCGTGGTGCCCAGCACCGGATCGGGCTCGTGAACGGGGTACTCGTCCCGCTCGACCACGACCCGGCAGAGATCCGCCGCGAGGAACTCCTGGCCTCGCTGACCGGCACCCCACTGCCCTGCCTACAAGTGATCGACGAGGTGCACCGACACCCGGCGGGCCTCGTCGACATCCGCGCGCGCCTGGACCACGGCGACATCGCCGGTGCCCTGGCGGCCGTCGAGGGTCTACTCGGACCCGACGCGCTGCTGCGCGGCGGCGCGCTCCGGGAGGAACTGGAGACGGCGGCGCTCCGGCAGGTCGCACACGGGATGTTCCGGGCCGGACTCGCCGGGCTCGGACCTCCACCGGTCCTGCCGACGGGCAACCGCTCCCGCGACCGCCGGACCCACCCGCGTCACGCGACACCCCGCTGACCTCAGGGTCGCCTTCCCGCTCTGACGGCTACCCCAGATACCTGACCTGCGCGGCCGGCACCCGGCCCCCACTCGAATCCACAGGTGATGAACATGCTGACGTCCGTACCGTCCGCCGCCCCGTCCACGATCCCGAGCACATCCGCCGATCCGGCTCCCGTCAGCCGGCTCGACGTCGCCGCCGACCTGCTCGCCCTGCTTCACGACACCGGCACCGAGCCGCGTACCGACCCGCAGTTGGAGGCGCTGACCCTGGCCGTCGCCGCAGACCTGCCGGTGCTGCTCTGGGGAGAGCCGGGGATCGGCAAGACCGCAGCCCTCACACAGCTCGCGGCATCCCTCGACCTGCCACTGACCACGGTGATCGCCAGCGTGCACGAACCGTCCGACTTCTCCGGCCTGCCAGTGGTCGGCGACGATCCCGCCGTACAGGGTGTCCCGATGGCCCCGCCGGACTGGGCCGTACGACTGGTCCGGGCCGGCCGTGGGCTGCTCTTCCTCGACGAGTTGTCCACCGCGCCGCCGGCCGTCCAGGCCGCCCTGCTCCGCCTTGTGCTGGAACGGCGGGTCGGTGCCCTGCGACTACCGGACGGGATCCGGATCGTCGCCGCGGCCAATCCCCGGTCCTCCGCCGCCGACGGCTGGGAGCTGAGCCCGCCGCTGGCCAATCGGTTCGTCCACCTGCAGTGGGCCCACGACCACGAGGTCGTGGTACGCGGACTCGGTGGCACCTGGCCCAGGGCGTCGCTGCCCCGGCTCGATCCGGAACGGCTTTCCGTGGCTGTGACGTTCGCCCGCCGTGCGGTCTGCGGATTCCTCGGCACCCGTCCGACCCTCGTGCACCGGCTGCCGAACAGCGAGGCCCGTCGCGGCGGACCCTGGCCGTCGCCCCGCAGTTGGGAGATGACCCTGCGTCTGATCGCCTTCGCCACCGCGGCGGACACCTCTCGGGACGTGCTGTCCATGCTGGTCAGGGGGACGGTCGGCGACGGCCCCGGGCTGGAACTGCTGGCCGGCATGGACCGGATGGACCTGCCGGACCCCGAGGTGCTGCTGGCTGACCCGGCCGCCGCCGACCTGCCTCAACGCGGGGACCTGCGCCAAGCCGTACTCGATGGCGTGGTGGAGGCGATCCGGAAGCACCCGGAAAAGTCCCGGTGGGACGCGGCGTGGGCCCTGCTGGTCCGCGCGTTGGAGACCGGAGCCCCGGATCTGGTGGTCGTCCCCGCGACCACCCTCGCCACGCTGCGGCAGGCAGACTGGGACGTACCGGCGTCCATCGAGGCGCTCGCCGGGGTGGCGTCCCTGAGCCGACCGGCGGACAACGCGGCGGCACGGGTCGCGGCTGCCGCAGGTGGACGATGAAGCCCGGCACGGCGGGCGAGCTGGACCGGGAGAAGCTTTTCGCGGCCCGGTTGCACGCCGCCCGGGTCCGGCCCTACCTCGCCACGGCACTGTTCGCACTGCACCCGGTGGAGTCGCGGCTGGTGCCGACGATGGCCGTGGACCGGCACTGGCGGTGCTACGTCTCGCCGGCCTTCGTGGATCGGACCCCGGTGGAGGAGTTGGCCGGTGTGTGGGTGCACGAGGTCTCACACCTGCTGCGCGACCATCATGGGCGCGGCGACGCGGTGGCGGCCGAACGCGGACTGACCGGACCGGGTGAACGGCTGCGGATCAACATCGCCGCCGACTTCGAGATCAACGACGACGTGTACGGGGAGGGGCTGGCCCGCCCCGAGGGCGCCGTCGACCCGACGCTTCTGGGGCTCCCCGAGGGGGAACTGATGGAGGACTACCTGCGATTGTTCCGACTCGGGCCGCACACGCAGAATCTGGCCTGGTTGGACTGTGGCAGTGGTGCCGACGGGCTGGAGCGGGAATGGGACCTGGACCCCGACGGTGCGCACGGGCTCGGCGTGGAGGAACGGGACGCGGTTCGGTTCCGGGTGGCACAGGGCCTCAGCGCCCGCCCGGGCGACGCCCCGAAAGGGTGGCGGCGATGGGCGGACGAGGCGTTCCACCCGCCGCAGCCGTGGCGGGACCTGTTGGGGGCGGCAATTCGCTCGGCGGCCTCCGGCCCCGGTGCGGGTGAGGACTACACCTACGGCCGGCCGTCGCGGCGCTCCGTCGGCCTGCCAGGCGTCGTCCTGCCGAGCCTGCGGCGCAGACCGCCCCGGGTGTCCGTGGTCATCGACACATCCGGCTCGGTGAGCGACGCCGAACTGGGCAGTGCGCTCCTTGAGGTCGCCGCGATCGCCCGCGCGGTAGGCGGTCGGCGCGATCTGGTCACCGTACTGCCGTGTGATGCGGCGGCCCGGATCGCATACCCTCTCTGTCGTGCCGAGGGCATCCCGTTGCTCGGTGGCGGCGGGACCGATCTGCGTGCGGGCTTCGCCAGGGCGCTCCGGTCACGGCCCCGGCCGGACGTCATGGTGGTCCTGACCGACGGCCAGACCCCATGGCCGGCCAGACGGCCACCGTGCCGGACGGTGGTGGGGCTCTTTCCACGACAGCGGGCCGCCCGATCCTGGGACGAGAACGATCCCGAGTACGTTCCTGACGCGCCGCCCGAATGGGCGCGGGTGGTCACCATCGGGTAGGCACTTCGTGCTGGCCCACCTGGACACCGACCTACGAGGCCAACCGCACACCTGCGGTGCGGCCTGATCTTGCGAGTTCGGCCCCGCCGTCGGGCTGGTTGATCTCCGACCACACCGCATCGAGGGAAAGGCCGAGGACATCGGCGATCGCAGCGATGGTCGGGAAGGCAGGGGTGGCCACCCGACCGGACTCGATCTTCCGAAGAGTCTCCGGCGAGACACCTGCGGCCAGCGCGGTAACGAGCATCGAACGCTCCCCCCTGGCTCGACGCAGGAGGGCGCCGAGGCGCTGTCCGCGCTCGACCTCCTCGGGAGTGAGCGGCAACCTGACCATGGCTCCGATTCTAGTACCGGGATAATATGGCCGGGATACTTATTGGCTGCACGAGTAGGGCACCCCATGATCGAAATCCTGAACCCCACCGAACTGCCACGAGCGAAGGCCGCAGGCGCCCTGGTCGCCGGCATACTGCAGACCCTGAAGAGCCGCAGCGCGGTCGGCACGAACCTCCAGGACATCAACCGGTGGGCCCAGGAAATGATCACCAAGGCCGGAGCGCAGTCGTGCTATGTCGACTACGAGCCGTCCTTCGGACGCGGGCCGTTCGGCCACTACATCTGCACCTCGGTCAACGACGCCGTGCTCCACGGACTGCCCTACGACTACACGCTTGCCAACGGCGACCTGCTGACGCTCGACCTGGCCGTCTCCCACCGCAGCGTTGTCGCCGACTCCGCCATCAGCTTCATCGTGGGCGACTCGAAGCCCACGGAGAGCGTCGCACTGATCAACGCGACAGAGCGCGCATTGAGCGCGGGGATAGCCGCCGCCGGACCGGGGGCCCGCATCGGCGACATCTCCCACGCCATCGGCGCGGTCCTCAGCGGGGCGGGATATTCGATCAACACCGAGTTCGGCGGTCATGGCGTCGGTTCGACGATGCACCAGGACCCGCACATCCCGAACACGGGGCGGCCCGGTCGCGGATACCGACTGCGCCCTGGGCTACTGCTGGCACTGGAGCCATGGGTGATGGCGGACACCGCCAAGCTCGTCACCGATGCCGATGGCTGGACACTCCGAAGCGCGACAGGCTGCCGGACTGCGCACAGTGAGCACACGATCGTCATCACCGACGACGGAGCCGAAATCCTCACGTGCGACCGGTGAACGGCCCGCCGTCACGAGCATCCACACCCGGGGCATCCAGCCACACCGACCAACGTCCCCGGGTTTCACCGTCGGGTCGATCTCGTCGTACGGTCTGGCGATGACCAGGACAGCTCGTGGACGGTTCCGGTGGCGGACGAAGATCCGGACAAGCCTGCCGTGGTTCCTGGTGAACCGTGGCCTGGCCGGTAAGGGCACGGCCGACTGCGGTGATCATGAGTGGTACAACGCCGACGGTGAGGTCGAGTGCTGCTACCACTGCGCGGCAGGGCGGCGGCCATATGATCCGACACACTTCGCACCGGCCGATTGACCGCAGACCGTAGTCGGTCTGACGCCTCAGCCCGCGACCCCGACCCCGACCCCGAATGTTTTGGACTTGCCGGTCCAATTTCGCTGAGGCAGGGTGGTGAACCAGCCGGTCCAGTCCGGGCCGGCCGCAAGCCGTCCAACAAGCACGGTGGGGACACAGAGAGATGAACGACTACTACCTGCTCGGCCGGTCCGGGCTACGGGTGAGCCGACTGGCGCTCGGCACGATGAACTTCGGCACCGGCGGCTTCCACGCCGCCTACGGCAAGACCGAGGCGGAGGCCGAACCGATCTTCCGGCGCTATCTGGAAGCAGGAGGAAACTTCATCGACACGGCGGACTTCTACACCGCCGGGGAGAGTGAACAGATCCTCGGCCGACTGATCGCGTCCGCCGGGGTACGCGACCGGCTCGTGCTGACCAGCAAGTTCACCAACACCACCGATCCCGGCGACCCCAACGCCAGCGGTAACGGCCGCAAACACATGATCCGTTCGGTCGACGCCTCGCTGCGCCGGCTCGGTACCGACTACATCGACCTGTACCTGCTGCACACCTGGGACCGGATCACCCCGGTCGAGGAGGTCGTACGAACCTTCGACGACCTGGTACGCGCCGGCAAGATCCGGTACGCCGGCCTGTCCGACGTACCGGCCTGGTACGCCGCCCGGGCGCAGAGCTTCGCCGAGGCGCACGCGCTCACCCCGATGATCAACCTGCAACTGCCGTACTCCCTGCTGGCACGGGGCATCGAGCCGGAGTTCGTGCCGATGGCACAGGCCCTGGGGCTGGGGCTCACCGCCTGGAGTCCCATCGGCGGCGGCCTGCTCACCGGCAAGTACCGGCGGACCGGGGACGGCCTCGCCGGCTCGGGAAGGCTCGGCGACGCGGGCGCGGGCGGGCAACCGGTCAGCGAACAGGCATGGCAGGTGATCGAGACGCTTGAACGGGTGGCCGACGAACTCGGGCGGAGCATGGCCCAGGTGGCGGTGAACTGGGTGGCGACCCAACCCGCCGTCGGATCGGTGATCATCGGGGCGAGCAGCGTCGAGCAGTTGGACATCAACCTGGCCGCACTCGACTTCGAGATTCCGTCGCAGGCGCGCCGCCAACTCGACCAGGCCAGTGTCGCCCCTGTCGCTTCGCTCTACTCGATGTTCACCCCGGAGTACCAGTCCTGGATCGTGAGCCCGGGTCTCGGGATCGGCGACAAGCCGGCCGGGTACGCGCCCCCGGTCTGGAACGGTGCCGCCCAGCCGGTCGGCTGACGTCACCGCGACGGGAACCTCCCGCACCTGACGACGCGGATCACCGACCCGGACGACGAACGGCCCTCCCTCCGGAGGGCCGTTCGAGGTCTGTCCTCCGCCACCGATCGGAATCAGTCGTCGAACTCGAATCCGTCCGCTTCCGCGGAAGTGATCAACCGCCGCATGCGTTCGGCGTCCGTCGCGAGAGCGCCGAGCCGAGTGGCCAGTTCTTCGAGGACGTTCCGATCCGTACCGTCGGCACAGAACATGCCTCCCTCGCAGTTGTAGGAGAAGCGCCCGTCGAGCGTCGGCGCCTCGGCGCTGACCAGCACCTGGACGACGCCCTCCCAGAAGTAGCCGTTGGGTTCGTGGCCGCACTCCTCGATCACGTGGTCCACGTCAGTACTTCCCGCATCCAGCACGAGGGAGTACTCGCCCGGGGACAGTTCGACCAGTCGCAGCGGTTTCATGGCTGGAGCTTGGCAGCCGCGCACAGCGCCGGCAACCGCCGGGATCGGCCCCAGGGCCACAGCAAGGCTCTGGGCCGCGACCCACCGGGTGGATTGTTGTACGACGACGATTTTCACGCCTCCTGGTCCGATTCGAGCCTTAAGTGTGCGATGAGCCGTTAACGCAGTACATGGATTTCGCTCATATAAGCCCCGGTTGCCCCAATGGTCACCGTAAGGTGACTTTCGGTGGTCGCAACGATGCGTGGCCGGCGAACCCAGGTTGGTACGGCCGTGTCCGGCAGGAAAGGCGGAGAACGTCATGTCCGGTTTACAAGCAAGCCACAGAGGTCCCGACCAGCCGACAGGGCGACGATGGCGTCTGGCTACAGGACTCGTGGCAGGGAGTGTGGTGGCAGGAGCGGCCGGCCTGAGCGGTCTCGCCCTGGCCACGGGAGGCAGCGCCGCCACCGGCCCGAGCCTCGTCAACGACCGGTTGGTGAGCCGGCAGCACACCACAGTGGAGCGACCGTCCACGGTCCTCACCGCGATGCGGGCGGGAAAGAGCGCTCCGGCGCCCGGCGACGGCCAGTCGGACAGTCCCCAGCCGGACAGTCCCCAGCCGGACGAGGACAGCGAGGTGCGGTCGATAGCCTGCGACTCCGCCGAACTCGTCGCCGCGCTCACCCAGGCCAACGCCGAGGGCGGCGGAAGCCTCAAACTCGCGCCGAAGTGCACGTACCTCCTCACCGCGTACGCCGACCCCGGTGACGCGAGCGGCGGCGAACGGTCCGGCCTGCCGGTGATCTACCAACCGATCCTGATCGACGGCGCGGACGCGACCATCGCCCGGGACGCCACGGCCGAGGAGTTCCGCTTCTTCACCGTCCGCGACGGCGGCGAGCTGAAGCTGAGCAACATCACGCTCGCCAACGGGCGGGCGGCGAGCGGCGGTGGCATCCGGATCGACCACGGTGGCACCGCCGTCGTCGAGCACGCCACCTTCACCGACAATGCCGCCCTCGCCGGCGAGGGCGGTGGCGGCGGGATCTTCAACGACGGTCACCTGACCCTCACCGACAGCAAGTTCGCCGGCAACAGCGCCGCTGGCTGGGCGGGCAGGGGCGGGGGCCTGCTCAACGGCGGCGTTCTCACGGTGAAGGGGTCGGAATTCACCAACAACAGCGCCGGCGGATTCGGGGGCGGATTCGCCAACTACCAGGGTGCGGCCGACCTCAGCGAGAGCACCTTCGCCCACAACACGGCGGGAGAGGGCGGTGGGGTCGCCAGCGTCGCGGCCCGGACCAAGGTCTGGCAGACGAAGATCACCGCCAACACCGCCAGGGTCGGCGGCGGCGTGGTCAACAAGGACGCGACGATCACTCTTCGCGACCTCACGATCAGCCACAACACCTCGGAGGTGGCGGGCGGCGGAGTCGCCACCATCCAGGGCCTACTGACGCTCGACGACAGCACCGTCACGTCCAACACCACGGGCGGTGACGGCGGCGGCATCTCCGCCGAACAGTCGAACGTCCTCGTACGCAAGAGCGAGAGCAGCCGTAACCAGGCACTCGGTCCCGAGTCGAAGGGTGGCGGTATCGCCGTCAAGCAGGGACAGATGTCCCTGTTCAAGAGCAAGGTAGTTGACAACAGTGCGGCCGGAGAGCCCGGCGGGCTCGCCGAGACGGAAATCGTGGTCAAGGTCGACGACAAGACCGTCATCACCGGGAACCGCCCCTGTGGCAACGACCGGGCCGACGAGGGCTGCCGCGTCGACTGACCATGAACGAATGACGGCTGCCCGACCCACCAGGGGCGTTGGGCACGCACCGCTCGGACATGGCTGATTGGTCGACGGGCGAGCGCGACGAGGTGCCGGGTACGGGCGGTCACGCCCGTACCCGGCACCGGCCCGTCCGGGCTGCCGTACGGACCGGTGCCGCAACTCCTCCCCTGCCCCGCTCACGCCGTCTAGCCTGCTCGGATCTGGGTAACCGTGCCTGATGTCCGAGGTCAGCATCGCCGACTACGGTCTGCTCTCCGTCTGCCGGGCGATCAGCGTGCGACGGGCGCGGACTGGATGATCTCGTCGATCAGCGCGGCGAACCGTTGCGGTGCCGCGAGGTAGGGCGAGTGCCCCGTGTCCAGGGTGCGGCTGGCCGTGGCCCGGGCCGCCATCGTCTGCTGCAACGCGGGAGGAATCGACCGGTCGTCGCCGCAGACCAGGTACGTCGAGGAGATGTCCTGCCAGGCGGCGGTCGTCACCGTGTCCGCGAACGACCGCAGGCTCTGCTCGACGAGCTGGCCGAGTGCCTGGTCCGCCAGTTCGTCGGCGACGTCGTGGTAGAACGCCTCGCGTGGGTTCTCCATCAGCGGGAAGGTGCCACTGGTGTCGCTCGGCGTCTCCATACCGTGGAAGCTGTACATCGACTCGCCCGCGTCGAGCATGTAGGCGGCCAGGTAGACGAGGTGGGAGACATTGGTCGCGCCCGCCACGCCCTCGGTGACGGGAATGCCGCCGTACGAGTGTGCGAGCACGACGACCGGCCCGTCGATCTCGCTCAGCTCGTGACGGATCACCTCGGCGTCGTCGTACATCGACGCGGTCGGAGCGGGATTCTTGCCGGCGCTCGGCAGCGCGGGCACGCGCGTCCGGTAACCACGCTCGGCGACCGCATCGCAGGTAGCGGCCCAGCTTGCGGGCTGGTGCCAGGCTCCGTGGGCGATGACAAGGGTGGGCCGACTTTCCGGACGGGTCATCCTTTTGCCTCCGTGAGGGCGGGTAGGGCGACAGGCGGAGGGCCTGTCGGACATATAGTCGGACACTATGTCCGACAGCGCGTCCGGCCGTAGCACCGGCAACCTCACATCGACAAAGCTCGTCAACCCACCGACCGGTTCCCGCCTGGTCAACACCCCATGCCCGGCCGATGGTTTCCCGAAGCGAGCATCGGTCGACAGCCGGCGGCCCGCCAGGACGCTTGTTGCCAGGACGGTTGGTGCCATGAGCGGACACTTCCTTCGCCACACCGACAGCGTGAGACTGGTCCTCACCACAGCGAAACGACGCACCTGATTTCTCCGGTGCAGCCGGAACTATTTCGTTGCCTTTGGGGGCCGATGCCGATGTCACAAGACCGAACCGAATCCCTGGCACCGCCGGTCCGGCGCCAATGCCGGACCGGGGATCGTGTACGTAATTAATCTGACCCTGCGCGCCCCGAGCCCCGAATTCCTGGTGGGTCTGGACCGGTCGCTGATCGAGCGGGCGCTCCTGGAGGCCGGTGACGGCCTGTCGGGGTTCGAGCACCTACACGTTCGCGCCGGCCCCGACCACCTGGACATCTGGCTCTTCATCGTGGCCCCGACCGGTGCGGAGGCCGCCGACCTCGCTCACCTCATCTGTCACCGGGGATTGCGCGACCACCAACCCCTGGCCGGATGGACGGGCGACCAACAGGTATTCACATTCACCGCCGGGCCGCCGGAACCCAATTCACCGGAATAGCTCGTCCGATACATCATTCATCAACGCTGAAGGAGACACCCCCGCATGAGCGTTACCATCGAACGGACCTCGCACGGCGGATGGCGCCCCTCAAAGGACCGCTTCCTCGAAATCCTCGACAATCCGCTCTACCGCACGATCGTCGACCTGCAGGACATGGTGACGACGAGTACGACGGGCTTCTGGTCCCGGCGGGGCGTGAAGTCACTGCACCTGCCGATCACCACCGGCTCGATCTCCAGCCCCATGGGCCTGGGCAGCGATTCCCTGCCGGTCGAGGTGGACCTGTTCGGCGAACGCACGTTCCTCGCCGACTCCATGCAGTTCATGCTCGAGTACGGCTGCCGGCTGAGCCCACGAGGTGCCTGGTACATGATGCCGAGCTTCCGTGGCGAGGACTGCGACGAGTCGCACCTGAACCAGTTCTTCCACAGCGAGGCGGAGATCCCCGGCGGGCTCGACGACGTGATCGCCGTCGTTGACGCGTACGTCCGGGAGATGACCTCAGTCGTCCTGGACCAGCACGCGGACGCCGTCGCTTCGCTGGCCGGGACGACCGACCACCTCACCCAGATGCTCAAGCTGGAGTCCTTCCCACGGATCACCTTCGACGAGGCGGTCACGTTGCTCGGCGGGGACCCGCTGGCCACCCGGCAGCACGGTTCCTGGCGGACGCTGACCCGTCACGGTGAGCGGCGGTTGCTACAGGAGGTGAGCCCGGTCCTCTGGGTCACCCACTACGACCACCTCTCGGTGCCGTTCTACCAGGGTTACGGCGACGCGGAGCGTCGTACGGCGCTCAACGGTGACCTGCTCTTCGGTCTCGGCGAGATCGTCGGCTGCGGTGAACGGCACGTCGACGGCGCGCAGACCCGGGCCGCGCTCGCGCACCACGAGGTCTCCGAGGACTCCTACGAGTGGTACGTGCGGATGAAGCAGGAGCGCCCCATGCGCACGTCCGGATTCGGCCTCGGCATCGAGCGCTACCTGATGTGGGTGTTGGGCCAGCGCGACATCCGTGAACTGCAACTCGCGCCCCGCCTGAACGGGGTCACGATCGCGCCGTAGGTCAGGCGTGGCACTGGCCGGCGACGGCGATCGGGCTGACATGGGGGAAGGAGCGGACAGGTGGAGCTGGAATCGACATTGATCGCGGATCGGAGCTCGCCCGGGGGCGCCGGGCGGACGGTGATCGTGGCGAGCGGGGTGGCGGAGTACGGCGCACTCGCCCGGGAGATGGCCGGAATCGGGGCACCGGTTCCGGTGCTGCCCGGCGTCGCAACGCGGCTCCTGACCCAGGCAGCCCCGGCGACGACCGAGAACACATCGGACGGCTTGCCGGCGGCGGCCGTACCGGAATCGGCCGGGCAGTGGGTCGGCACGGTCGTCGTCTGCGACGAGGCGTACGCGCCGGTGGCCGAGGTGCTGGCCAGAGGGTCTGGTCGCGCGCTGCGGCGAGGCACGATGGCGGACGCGACGGCCGCCGCGCGAAACGGTCCGGTGACGGTCGTGGCGGGCGCGGCGTCGGTGACCCCGGAGGTGCTGGCGGCGGTCCCGTACGACGCCCCGATCGGGTTCCTCACCGGACGGAGCCTGGCGTCGATGAGCGCCCTGGTGGCCCGCACCCTCCTGCACGGCCCCACCGTCATGGCCACCCGCGACGACCTGTGGTTCGACGCACTCGCCGACGACGCCAGCGGAGGTCCGGACGGCATCGGCCGGCCGGACCGGGCGCTGGCCCGCCTGACCGGCCCCCGGCTCACCCCGTCCGGGCTCCGCACGGCGCTCAGACCCGGGATCGCGCTGCTCGCGGGGCGTGGGCATGCCCGGGACTGTCTGATGCACCTCCACGGTGGTGGCATCTGTGGCCGGGCGGAAGAGCAGCCTCGGCTCGCCGTCCTACCCGAGGTCGGCGCGGGGTGGTCCGAGCATCCGGCGGCCTGCCAGCAGGGCGACCACTGCTGGCGCGACGACGTGTCGGTACGGGACCACCTCCGCGCGGCCGACCTCAATGCCGCGTTCGTGGTGCTGGACAGCTGCCGTACGGCCCAGGTCGGCGCCGGCAGTGTCCGTACGGACGTCTCCATTCCGTTGACGATGTTGGAGGGTGCCGCGCTGGCGGTGGCATGTGCCGTCGGCACCCGTGGCGGCAGTCCCTGGGCGGGGCAACTGTTCCAGTCCCTGGTGCGGGCCGGGCTCTCCCTCGGCGCGGCGCTCGCCGAGATGAACGGCGCGATCGCGGTCGACCGCGCCGGGGTGGGCCGGCTCGGGCTCTTCGGCGACGCCGGGCTGGTCCCCGCGCCCACCGCCGTCGCGCCCACCACCGTCGTGGGCGACGCCATCGGCGGGGCCACGGTCGTGCCGTCGTCACCGACCGGGCCAGCCGGGACGGTGACGGTCCGCGCCCGGCGTGCGGCACAACTGGTGCGGGGCACGGGCCTGTTGCCGGCGGACGAGGGCGGCCCGTTGGTCGTACCACGTCGGCACGGCGACTCGTCCTGGGTGGTCACCACGGCGGCCGGGCGCACCGGCGGTCGCATCGACCCTGCTCCGTCCCACCTGGACGAGGCGTGGACAACCCGGGTACGGCCGTGGCTCGACCGTCTGCGTGGGCTACCGGCCCTCGGTTGGAAGATCGATCGGACGGCCCTGGACGGCGTGCACCGTACGGCGGTCGCCGCCCTGCGGCAACGCGCGGAGGCGGAGCACGTCGCGGCGGCGGTGGCCGCGCGGGTGGCCTTCGACGGGGCCGTCGACGAGCTGGCCCGGATCCAGTCGGCCCTGGTGGAGCGGGAGGCCGAGTGGATCGGCCAGACGTTCTACTCCGCCACCGACGGGTGGCCCGAGCCGTGGTCGAGCGAGACCGAGCCGGAGCCGTCAAGCTGCCCGCAGTGCTCCGCGTCGGCGCTGATCCGGCACCGGATCCGGCCAGCGGCGGGCGCCGGCCCGGAACTCGCCTACGAGGTCTGCGTCCGGTGCGGCGAGGTCCTGGCCGGGGCCGGGGCGTGCGCGGTGACCGTGTCGACCGCGAATCCGCCCGAGGTGCGCGCCGGTACGCCCTTCACGTTGACGGTGACGGTCACCGGCCCGGCCGACCATCCGGTCTCGGTCGCCGTCGGCGCCGCCTTCCAGCACCAGGAGCGGTTCCACTGCTCGATCTCCGGCGGGGCCTCCTTCGTGTTGCCGCCGGGCGGTCGACGGGTCGTCGACTTCGCCGGGCTCACCGACTCCGCGCTCACCATTCCGGACCAGCAACCCATAAAGATCATCTTGGCCGCGGACGGCGCGCTGCGCTGTCTGACCAGGTCCGTGTGGGTGCGGTCCTGACCCACCGCTGGTACGCGGTCACGAGAAAGGAGACACCACGTCGATGTCTGTGCTTACCGACGTACGGGCCCTGCCCACGATCACCAAACGCCTGCTGCTGCTGGGCCTGCTCAACAACCTCGGCACCGGACTGATCATGCCGTTCATGGTGGTGTACGTCCACGACGTACACGGCCTTGACCTCACCGTGGCGACCAGCACGGTCGCGGTCACCTCGATCGGTGTGATGCTGGGCGCGCCGTTCGCCGGCTGGCTGGCGGACCAGCGCGGTCCGGAACTGACCGCCATCCTGTACCTGCTGGTGCAGACGGTCGGCATCGTCGGCTACGCGTTCTCCGGCACCGGCTGGCACTTCATCGCCTCCGCCGTACTGGTGGGTCTCGGTGCGGGCGGTGGCGCGGCGTGGAGCACCATGTACGCCAACAGCGCCCCCGCCTCGGCCCACCCCGTGGTGTTCAGCGTCAACCTCGCCGGCGCGAACCTGGCCAGCGGGGCGGGCGCCCTGATCGGGGCCGCGATCGCCTCCGTCTCCGCGCCGCTGACGTTCCGCGGCCTGTACCTCGCGGACGCGGCCAGTTGTCTGCTCGTGGCGATCGGTGTGGCCCTGGGCATCCGTGCCCGCTCCACCGCGCGCCTGACGCGCAGCCCGGCCGGCCGCTCCCCCGCCGATGCCACCGCCGCCGTGGAACCGTCCGGCGCCTCGTACGCCGTGGTCTTCCGCCACCCACTCTTCCTGGTCGTGCTCGCCATGGGCGGACTGCTCTTCTGCGCGACCTACGCACAGTTCGAATCCGGACTCCCGGTGTTCGCGACGACCCACGCGGCCGTGACCCCGGCCGGCCTCGGCATCCTGTTCGCGGTCAACACGGCGTGCGTCATCGCCAGCCAGGTGACGCTGCACAACGTGCTCACCCGGATCCGGCACGTCCACGCCGTGGCCGTGGCCGCCGCGCTCTGGGCCGTGAGCTGGGCCATGGTGTCGGTGGCGGGAACGGTCACCGACGGAACCGTCCGGATCGGCCTGCTCCTGGCCGCCGTAGGCGTCTTCGCCGTCGCGGAGACGTTCTTCGCCGCCGGCATGCCCACCCTGGTCAACGCACTGGCGCCAGCGGGAGCCCGGGGCCGTTACAACGCGGCGTACAGCAGTGCCGTCTCGCTCGGGTTCGTGATCGGACCCTTCGCGGCCGGCGCGCTCGCCGGGGGTCGGCTCGGCATCTGGTTCATCGCCGGCCTCGCGGTGCTCTGCACGGCACTGGCGGTCGGATTCGCGCTGCTCCGATCGCCCCTGCGGCAACCGGCGGACACCCGCGACGAAGCTCCGCGCGAGCCGGTGGCGGTGCCGGCATGAGCGTCGAGGAGCGGGAGATCGTCCGCCGGGTCGAGCGCTACTACACGGTGGTCGACGACAACGATCTCGGTGAGTTGCTCGACCTGTTCACCGGGGACGCGACGTACCACCGGCCGGGGTATCCGCCGCTGGTCGGACGCCACCGACTCGCCGAGTTCTACGGCGCCGAACGGGTCATCCGCCGGGGACGCCACACGCTGTGCAGCGTGGTCGCCGACGGGCGACGGGTGGCGGTCTGGGGCGAGTTCGCGGGGACGCTGAACGACGGCAGCCGCGTCGAGCTCCGGTTCGCGGACTTCTTCGTCGCCGCCGACGACGGCCGCTTCAGTCGCCGCGACACGTTCTTCTTCGCCCCGATGGTCTGACCCGACCACCCGTCCGCATGGTCGACCCACCGCACCCTCGGCACCCCCTGGAGATCACATGACCAACAGTCCGAACCACCACCCGACCCTGCCCGTCACCCTGCTCGACCTGCTCGCCCGCAGCGTCGCACGTTTCCCGGACCGACCGGCGGTCAGCGACGACCGGCAGTCCCTGACGTACACCGAGTTGGACCGGCGCTCCAGCACGCTGGCTGCCCTGCTGCGGCAACGCGGAGTCGGCGAGGAGGACCGCGCGGCGCTCTACCTCGACCGCTCGGTGGACGTCTTCGTCGCCATCCTCGGCATCCTCAAGGCCGGTGCCTGCTACGTCGCGGTGGACACCCGCTATCCGGACGCGCGACGGGACGAGATGATCAGCGGTAGCGGCTCCCGTGTGGTGATCACCCGACCGGAGTGGGAGCCACACCTCGCCCACCTCGACGTCACCGTGCTCGCCTACGCCGGCGGCACGGTCGACGTACCGGCGGACGGGACCGGCGACGGAGCCGCCCGGGACCTCGGGTCGACGATCCGCCCGGAACAGGCCGCGACCGTGTTGTTCACCTCGGGCTCCTCCGGTACGCCGAAGGCGATCGTGCTGGAGCACCGCAACATCGTCTCGTTCGCCTGCAACCCGGACCTGCCCGGACTGACGCCACAGGACCGGGTCGGTCAGATCTCGAGCCTCTCCTTTGACGCGTTCCATTTCGAGATGTGGAGCACGCTCGCGTACGGCGCGGAGGTGACCGTGCTGCCGCCCGTACCGGAGCTGTTGGCCGCCGACTTCCAACGGGAGATGAGACGGCGGCAGATCACCGCCATGCTGGTCCCCACCATGGTGATCAACCATGCGGTACGGGAGGACCGGGACGCCTTCGCCTCCCTGCGCCTGCTGCAGGCCGGCGGCGACGTACTGCTTCCGTCGTCGTGTCGGGCCCTGCTCGGCGGCGCGTTCACCGGCGAGTTGTGGAACCTCTACGGCCCCGCCGAAATCACCACCGCCTGTACCGCCCAGCGGGTCACCGCGGCCGAAGCCGCCCTGGACAACGTGCCGATCGGACGCCCGCTGGCCGGCACGACGGTGTACGTGCTGGACGAGCAGCGAGAGCCGGTACGCCCCGGTGACGTCGGTGAGCTGTACGTCGGTGGTCCGGGCCTCGCGCGCGGCTACCTGGGCCGGGCCGACCTGACCGGGGAGCGGTTCGTGCCCAGCCCGTTCCCGGGTGGCCCGTCCCGGCTCTACCGCACCGGCGATCTGGCCCGCGAGGGCGCGGACGGCATCCTGGAGTTCGTCGGTCGGGCCGACAGCCAGGTGAAGATCCGTGGCTACCGGGTGGAGCCCGGTGAGGTCGAGCGGGCGCTCTGCCGGCACCCGGACGTACCCGACGCGGTCGTCGTACCCTCGGGCACCGGCGACGACCGCCACCTGCTCGCCTTCGTCGTGCTCGACGGCGACCTCACCCCGGCCGGGCTGCGTCAGTACGCCCGCGACACCCTGCCCGACTTCATGGTGCCGGGTCACTTCCTCGTGCTGCCGCAGATCCCCGCCAACGAGCACGGCAAACGGGACCAGGAGGGGCTGCGGGAGCTGGTGGCCCAGCACCAGTTGCGGCAGGAGAGCTACATCGCACCGCGCACCGCCACCGAGCGGCACCTGGCCGGGCTCTGGGAGGAACTGCTCAGCGCGGAACGCGTCGGCGCCAACGACGACTTCTTCGCCCTGGGTGGCCACTCGCTGCTCGCGTTCCGCCTGCACCGGCAGATCCGGCGCGGGCTCGGCGTCGACCTGGAACACGGCGCGGTGCTGCGGAACACGGTGCTGGCCGATCTCGCCACCGCCATCGACGAGACGGCGGACAGGGGTGTCCTGATATGAGCGGCGCCGGACCGATCGACCTGACCGACACCGAACTCTTCCTCACCGGCAAACACACCGAGGCGTTCGCCTGGTTGCGGGCAACCGAACCGGTGTACTGGAACCACGCCACCGACGGCACCGGATTCTGGGCGCTCACCACCTACTCCGACGTGCTCTGGGCGTACCGCGAACACGCGTTGTTCGGCTCGGAGCGGGGCGCGATCCTCGGCGGCTCGTTCCGCAGCGCGGAGGACACCGCTGGCGGCCGGATGCTGGTCGCCACCGACCTCCCCCGGCACCGCCTGCTCAAACGGGAGATCCACCCCGCCCTGGCCGCCCCGGTCGTGGCCCGCATCGGCGCCACCGTGCGGGAACTGGTCGACCGGGCGGTGGAACGCGCCGTGGCGCACGGTGGTGCCGACTTCGCCACCGAGATCGCCACCGAACTGCCGGCCGGCGCGCTCATGGTGGTGATGGGCATCGGGTACGACGACGCCCACCACCTGATCCGGCTGACCCGTCGCATGGTGGGCTTCCAGGACGAGTCGTTCGTCGACACCGGGGGCGAGCAGCGGCTGCGGCTCGCCTGGCTACAGGCCGAGATCTTCGAGTTCTTCTCCGACCTGGTCGCGACCCGGCGCCGCCAACCCGGCGACGACCTGATCAGCCTGCTGCTGCGCGCCGAGGTGAACGGCCGCCGGCTGACCGAGGAGGAGATCTACTACAACTGCCTCAACGT
Source organism: Micromonospora sp. NPDC050417 (assembly GCF_044458865.1). NCBI lineage: Bacteria > Bacillati > Actinomycetota > Actinomycetes > Micromonosporales > Micromonosporaceae > Micromonospora > Micromonospora sp. NPDC050417. The sequence continues at coordinate 67,544 of NZ_JBITIH010000013.1, read as the reverse complement.
GGCCGTGGGCGGCAACGAGACGTCGTCGTACACCGCCTGCACCGGGCTGCGGGCACTCATCGAACATCCGACGGAGTACGAGCGGCTGCTCGCGGCACCACAGTTGCTACCCGGCGCCATCGAGGAGATGCTGCGATGGAGTTCGACCAATGCCTACGTGCAACGGGTCGCCAAGCAGGACGTCGAACGCGGCGGCGTACGGATCCGCGAGGGTGACTCGGTGACGCTGTGGAACATCTCGGCGAACCATGACGAGACGCAGTTCCCCGAGGCACACCGCTTCGACGTGACCCGTACCCCGAACCGGCACCTGTCGTACGGGGCCGGCATCCACCGCTGCATCGGGGCACCCGCCGCGCAGCTCGAACTGTCCCTGCTGTTCGACCGACTGCTCGCCACGGGTGCGCGGTTCCGGCTCGCCGAGGAACCCCGCCGGCTGCGTTCCAACTTCATCATGGGTATCACCCGGATGCCGTTGGAGATCGTCTGATGGGCGCCGGTGTCGACGCCGCCAGCGTCACCCGGGGGCGGTCGTCGGTGGCCGTGCCCGACCGTCCGGACCGGATCGAGCGGCTCGTCGCAGAGCACGCTGCGGCGACACCGTACGCGGTCGCCGTCCAGCAGGGCGATCGGTCGATCACCTACGCCGAGTTGACGGAACGGGCGAACGGGGCGGCCGAGGTACTGGCCGACGCGGGTGTCGGTCCCGGCGACTTCGTCCCCGTACGCATGCGACGGTCACCGGAGCTGGTGGCGGTGCTGCTGGGGGTGCTGACGACCGGAGCCGCGTACATCGCGATGGATCCCGGCTGGCCCGCCGAACGGCTCGCCGAGGTGGTGCGGTCGAGTGGGGCACGGCTCGCGATCACCGATCAGCCGGACCTGCCGCTGCCCGGCGTACGGCTGCTGACCGCGACCGCCCTCGACCGGGTCGGCGGCCTCCCACCACGGCACACGCTCGACGGGTCCGCACCCGCGTGCGTCTTCTACACCTCGGGCTCGACCGGCCGGCCGAAGGGCGTGGTCTCCCCTCATCAGGGCACCATCCGCACCCTGGTCGACTACCCGACCATTCCCCTCGACCGGGACAGCGTCTTCCTGCAGGCCGCGCCGCTGCCCTGGGACGGGCTCGCCCTGGAGCTGTGGGCGCCCCTGCTCAACGGCGGCCGGTCCGTCCTGCTCGACCACACGGATGCCGTGCTGGACACCGCCGCGCTGCGCGACGCGCTCCGCCGCGGTGTGAACAGCATGTGGTTGACGAGCTCGTTGTTCAACGTCTTCGCGGAGGAGGCGCCGGAACTCTTCGGTGCTCTCCGGCTGCTGCTCGTGGGCGGCGAGCGGCTCTCCGTACCGCACATCCGGCGGGTGGTCGGGCGCTTCCCGGAGCTGCGCCTGGTCAACGGGTACGGTCCCGCCGAGGGCACCATCTTCGCCACGACCCATGTCATCCGCCCGGTCGACGTCGACGCCGGGAGCACCGAGATTCCCATCGGTCGCCCGGTTCCCCGTACCGGCGTCCTCCTGGTCGACCCGGACGGCATCCCCGTGCCACCCGGCACCACAGGCGAGATCGCGATCAGCGGCGCCGGGCTCGCCGCCGGCTACCTCGGTGACCCGGCGGAAACCGCACGACGGTTCGTCAGGCTGCGCGACGAGCGGCACTACCGCACCGGCGACCTCGCCGTGCTCGACTCCGAGGGGATCCTCCGCTACCGGGGCCGCGCGGATCGCCAGTTCAAGATCCGAGGGGTACGGATCGAGCCGGGTGAGGTCGAGGCCGTCCTGGAGGCCCACCCCCGGGTGGCCTCGTGCTGTGTCGTACGGCTCGCCGGCGCCACGGACCGGGTCGTACTCGCGTGCGCGTACACGAGCCGCGACGGCGCTGACCTCGACGGGGGTGAACTGCGCGACCACGCTGCCCGGTCGCTGCTCGACGCGATGGTGCCGACCGTGCTGCACCGGGTGCCCCAACTGCCGCTGGGCGTCACCGGGAAGGTCGATCCGGTCGCGGTGGGCCGGCTGCTGGCCGAGTTACTCGGCGACGACGGCGGGCACGAACCCACCGGCGACGACGGGCCACTTCCCGCCGCGGGCACGGGACGGGGCGGCGACGAACTGCTCCGCGCGGCCCGGGCCCTGCTCCGTCTGCCGTCGCTCGCGGATGGCGACGACCTGCTTCTCGCCGGTGCGTCGTCACTGGACGTGATCCGGCTCGCGGCCCGCGCCAGCACCCTGCTCGGCGCGCAGGTCACGATCGCGGAGGTCTACCGACTGCGTTCCCTCGCCGCGTTGCGCGGGTACGCCACCGAAGCACCGCCGGTCGGCGACACGATTGTGCCGGGGAGACGACCGGCGACCGGACCGGTCCCGCTGTCGCGGGCGCAGAGCCGGTTCTGGATGGCGGAGCAGGCGGCTCCCGGCTCGGTCGACAACATGATCGTGTTGGCGTACCAGTTGGCCGGCCCGTTGGACCCGGACGCACTACGCCGGGCGATCGGCGACGTCGTCGCGAGGCACACCGCGCTGCGTACCCTTTATCCATGGTCCGGTGACCTGCCGGAGCAGCGGGTCCTGGCCCCCGAGGACGCCCAGGTGGAGGTGGCGGAGGTGTCCGGCGGTCCGGCCGCTGATCCCCGTTCGGTCGCGACCCGGGTCACCGCCGACTGGTGGCGTCGGCCGTTCGACCTGGAGGAGGAGCTGCCGATCCGGGCCCGTCTCTGCCGTCTGGACTCCGGGCGGCACCTGCTCTGCCTGCACCTGCATCACATCGCCTTCGACGGCTGGTCGGAGTCACTCCTGGTCGACGACCTGCGCCTCGCCTACCGTGCCCGTCTCCTCGGTGAGGCACCGTGCTTTCCGGACACGCCGTCCTACCTGGACTACAGCGGGTGGGAGCAGAGCCGGCTCGGCGACTGGGTCCGCGACGACCTCCCGTACTGGCGTCGCACGCTCGCCCGGACCCCGCCGCCGGTGCTGCCGCCGCCCGCCGACGTCGGGCAGCCGCCACGTCGGGAGTCGACGCTCCGGGTGTCGCCCGCCATGGTCGGTCAACTGACCAGGGCCGCCGCGCTGCACGGCGGGCCGCCGACGGCCGCGCTGCTGACAGCCACCGGGCGGGCGCTCACCCGGGTGTTCGACCGGCCCGACGTCTGCCTGGGTACGACAACCGCCGGCCGGCTCGACCCGGCGCTGGAGCCGATCCTCGGCTACTTCGTCAACCCGCTCACGATTCCCCTGTACGGCGTGCGTGACGGATCGCCACGGCAGGTCCTCGATCAGGCGGCTCGGCAGTTGGTCGGCGCGCTGGCCCACGGCCGGGTTCCCTTCGACGAACTGGTACGGGTGCTCGGAGCGGACCGGACCCGGCACCCGTGGTTCCAGACCTGGGTGGTGCTGCAGCGGGCGACGTCAGCCGGCCGACTGGGCCCGGACGTGACGCTGTCCGCGATCCGGGTGGTGCCCCCCGTCACCACCCTGGAGCTGATGTTCGAGGCGGTCCCCCAACCCGACGGCGGGTGGGAACTGATCCTGCTCCGGCGGGCCGACGGTGTGGACACCCGCCGCGCCGAGACGCTGCTCGCCGCCGTCGAGGTGGAGTTCGCGGCACTCGGTGCCGCCACTGAGGACAGTTGATGCCAGGACGGTTGGTGTCAGGCGTGCGTGCTTCCGCTCCGAGCGAGCACGGGAAAGAATCTTAATCACCGCAACGAATTGCTGCGGATCCGGCAGGAAATCGCCGGTCCTTGCTTACTCTCGGGGAGTCAACCATGTCCGCATTTGCTCGCCTCGGTCGAGTTATTGGCGCACTCGCTCTGGTCACCGTGGCTTTCGCCGGAATCCACTCGGTCACGCACGACTCCGACGGGAATGCACCCGCGCAGGCCGGTTTCGGATGGGACTCCCCGGCGCCCGTACCGCCGGCGAACTGATTCGATCGTGGCGGTCAGCAAGAGCCGCATCGGATGGCTGTTGACGATTGGCGCGACCGCGCTGACGTTGGGCCTGCAAATGCGGCACACGGTGAAGAACACCAATCGGTGGCCGTGGTGTTCGTACAACATGTTCAGCTACCGGAAGAGCCACCGGGCGATGCAGTTGCGTACCCGGCTCGTCACCGCGTCGGGCGTCTGCGTCGGACCGACGGACCCCTGGGGGCTCCTGCCGCTGGAGTTCTTCCGGGTGATCTCGCTGCTTGAGCGGATCTTCTTCACCCAGCAGGACATGGCGGTCCGGGAGGAGTTCTGTCGCGGGGTGCTGGCCCGGCTCAACCGGGCTCCCTGGAAAGGGTGGGACGAGGTGAAGCCGGCACTCCTGGCCCCGCCCGGACAGCGTTTCGCTGCCCTGGAGCTCTACCTGGTGGCGGTCGACTTCGATCGTTGCGACCCGGTGGACCGCCTGCACGTGGAAAGCGTCGAACTGGTCCACCGGCACGATCCGGACGGGGTCGCGGCGACCTGTCCCCCGCCCCGGTGGCGGCTCCTCGACACCGCCCCCGCCCCGGCCCCGGCAACACAGACGGAAGGGAGCACCCGACCATGACGGGTATCGGCGCCATGCTGCGCCAGACGTTCGTGCAGCAGCCGGAGGCCCACCAGCGACTCGGACTCGCCCGGGTCACCACCGGGGCGGCGGTGCTGCGTACCCTCTGGCACCTGCCACCCGGCGAGGTCCTACACGAGTACGCGGACCAGGCCGAGCCCGGTTGGCGGTTGGACGCCCGCCAGTACGAGGCCCTGCGGGGGATCGCGTTCCTGTCGGTCGCCGCCTGGACCCTCGGCTGTGAGCACCCGGCGGTACGCCTGGCCGCGAACGGGTCGTTCGCCGCCCTACAGCGGCACGTGGCCCACTTCGACCAGCGGGCGTGGAACTACAACTCCAACCTGAACCTGGCACTGCTGCTGCTCTCCACCAGCGACACCCGGGGCAGCCTGGCCGACCCGGACCGGGCGCCGTCAACCGAGGTGGCGTCGGCGATGTTGGCCGCTATGCAGCTCTACTACGCCTGGGTCTACTTCCAGTCCGGGGTCGCGAAGCTCGTCGTCGGCGGGCCGAAATGGGTCGACGGCCGTACGGTCGCGGGCAGTTGGGCGGAGCTCGGTACGCCACTGGGTCGCCGCCTCGCGCGGGCCGACCGGAGGGTCGCCGCCACGGCCGGGGCGCTGAGCCTCCTCTTCGAGCTCGGATTTCCGGCCGCGCTGCTGGGGCTGTGGCAGCGCAAGGAGCTGGTGGGGGCGGCGTCGTTGGCCTTTCACGCCGGAGTCAAGGCGACCATGGACATTTCCTTCTGGCACCATTCCGCCTTCGCGCTGCCGCTCTTCGTGCTGCCGTCGAAGGCGGAGCGGGTGGTCGCCGCCGTGCTACGACTCAGTCCGCTGCGCAGTCGCCGGGGACGACGTCGGTGAGGCGTCGACCCACCCCGCCTGGGCGGCGCGTACGCCGGCCTCGAACCGGCTCTGCGCCCCGAGTCGGCTCATGAGATCAGCCATCATGCGGCGGGCGGTACGCAACGAGACCCCGAGCCGTCGCCCGACAACCTCGTCGGTGAATCCCTGGCCGAGCAGCCGGAGCAGTTCACGCTCCTGGCTTGAGAGGCCACGGTCGTCCCGTCCCAGGTCCTTGACGATAGGAGTGGCGAACGTCCAGACCTCCTCGAACCACGCGGTCAGCGCGGCGACCACGCCGGGTTCCTCGATCTGGATCGCACCGGCCCGGGAGTTGGCCGGATTCAACGGCAGCACCGCGATCTTGCGGTCCACCACGACCATCCGGGACGACAGCACCGGGACCGTACGGACCTCACCACCGGCCTCGGCCATCCACCGGGCGTACGCCATGGTCGCCTGGTCCTTGCGTGCGCTGTCGAGGTACACCGTGCGCAGGGCGACACCCCGGTGGAGGGCGTCCTCGTCGAGCGGGCGACTGTACTCCAGGCTGGCGGACGACTGCCCACCACCGGGCATGAGCGACAGGCATTCGAACTCGGCGTGGTGGGAGAGGTCCTCCAGTAGCGCCTGCACCAGGTCCATCCCGGTCAACCGTTTCACGGTGGCAGCCTCGGCGGCATTCGTGCGCGCCTCCGCCTCGGTGATGAGCATTTGGACGGTGGCGCTGCCGATGGCGAGGTTCTGCTGCTGGCGTTGCAATTCGAGCTGCTGGTTCCGGAGAAGCGCACTGAGACCCACCTTGGGACTCACCGCACGTAGCCGACCGGAGTCCTCCCGCGAGGGAAGAATGAGCTGCATCTCGACGAGCTCGTCGAGCGCGCGACGGACCTCCTGTGTCGACTGTCGGCATCGTTCGGCAATTTCGGACACCCCGTCGTCGGGGTGTTTCACCATGGCCAGATAGACGGCTTCCACCGCAGCAGAGATTCCCAGAAATTCGAGCACTCGTACTACCCCCCGTGGGCTGTGCCACCACTCACCACTGACCGTCGCCGACCCGCCGGCCCGACTCGGCGGTCGCGCGACGATCTTCAGTGTGCCACAAGGCGCCCTGGTCAGCGGGGGTCAGAAATCCGGCAATCCAACGAATAGAGGGCATCACATGATCACGAATTACATCGACGAGGTCACCGAGTACTTCCGCGTCAAGGCCGACGCCTACGACCGGGTGGACGAACAGGTCTACTGGCGACTGTCGGACGAGTTGCTCTGGACCCTGCTCGAACGTCACGTCCTGCCGTCGCTGCCCGCGGGTGCCGCCGTACTCGATGCCGGCGGCGGCACCGGCCGGTGGAGCGACCGGCTGCTGCGGGCCCGTACGGACCTGACCGGAACCCTGTTCGACCTCTCGGCCGACATGACCCGGCACGCGGCGGCGAAGTCCGTCGAGCACGGCTACGCCGACCGGTTCACCATCCTCAACGGTGACCTCGCCCGACTCGGCGAGCAGGTCGAGGACGAGCGGTTCGACCTCGTCATCAGCTTTCACAACGTGCTCGGCTTCGTCGACGACGTGCCGGCCGTGCTACGCGGGATCGCCGCCGCTCTCAAGCCCGGCGGTCGAGCCGTACTCGTCGTCCCGAACCGCTACCACGCTGTCTTCTTCAACATCTTCACCGGCGCACTCGACGAGGCGGAGAGCGTGGCACACACCCGCCGCGGTCGCTTCGCGCCCGAAATGCCGGCGATGCACATGTTCACCCCGAGCGAACTCGCCGGCACGCTGGGCGCGGTCGATCTGCCGGTCTCCGTGCTCACCGGCTTCCCCGTCGCGGTCTACCCCGGCTTCCAGGAAACCCAACTCGAGGGGACCAGCACCTCCGTACAGCAGGTGCTGACCAACCAGGAGGTGTACCAGCGGATCAAGGCGATCGAGTTGCGGCTGGCCGGCGAGCCGGGGCTCGCGGAACGCGGCAACAACCTCTTCGTCGTCGCCCAGAAGCCGACCCGGGGCTGAACGTCGTGTCCCGCCCGGCCGGAGGGGCCGTGGCCGGCCCCTCCGGCCGGCATTCGTCACGGGGTCAGGCGGTTCGGCCCCCGGAACAGGAACATCGCCTCCCGGATGCTGTCGAGACCCAGCAGGACCATCAGCATCCGGTTCAGGCCGGCTCCGAAGCCGCCGTGCGGCGGGGTGCCGAAGCGGAAGCAGTCCGTGTACGACGTCAGCGGCTCAAGGTTCATGCCCTTCTCCTCCGCCTGCTTGACCAGCACCTCGTAGCGGTGCTCCCGCTGGGCACCGGTGGTGATCTCGATGCCCTTCCACAGCAGGTCGAAGCTGGCCGTCACGGTGGGGTCCTGTTCGGGCCGCAGGTGGTAGAACGGGCGTACCGAGACGGGGAACTCGGTCACGAAGACGAACTCGCTGCCGTGCTGTTCCTTGGCCAACGCGGCGATCATGCGCTCGCCCTCGGGGTCCAGGTCGTCCTTCTCCCGCTGCGGGTCCCAGCCCTGGGCGCGGAGCAGTTCGATCGCCTCGGCCATCGTGTAGCGCGGGAACGCCGTCTCCGGTACCACCACCTCGATACCGAAGACGGCGGCGATCTCGTCGCCGTGGCGCTCCTTGACCCGCCGCAGCACGAGGGTGAGCATCTGCTCCTCGAACCGCATGACATCCTCGACCCCGTCGATCCAGGCGATCTCGACGTCCAGGCCGGTGAACTCGGTGGCGTGCCGGGAGGTGTACGACGGCTCGGCACGGAACACCGGGCCGATCTCGAACACCTTGTCGATCCCTCCGGCGATCGCCATCTGCTTGTAGAACTGCGGCGACTGGGCAAGGTACGCCGTCCGGTCGAAGTACTTCACGCTGAACACCTCGGAGCCCGACTCCGAGGCGGTGCCCATCAGCTTCGGGGTGTGCATCTCCGTGCAGCCCTGCGCGTACGCGTACTCGCGCAGTGCCTCCTCCACGGTGGTCTGGACCTTGAACAGCAACTGCCGCTCGGGCTGGCGTACGTCCAGGAAACGCCAGTCAAGGCGCTGGTCGATGCCGGTCTGCCGGTCGATGGGGACGGTCTCGGACCGGGACACCACCTCGATCGCGGTCGGGGCGATCTCAAGTCCGCCGAGCTTGACGTTCTCGGCCGCGATGACCACGCCGGTGATCTTCACCGCGGACTCCGGGGGCATCCCGTGCTCGATGAGCTCCTCGAGCTCGCCTGGAACATCGGTCCGCTTGTTCGTCACCTGGACCAACCCGGTGTGATCCCGAACGATGACGAACTGGAGCTTGCGCTGCAGACGCAACGTATTGACCCAGCCGTAGACGGTCACCTCCTGACCGACGACACCGGGCAGTTCACGGATCAGCGTCCTGGACATCGCACGTCCCCCATAGGTTCGGTCTATTCGCGTGGAAGCGTCCGCTGTGGTCCGGACGGCCGCCCCGGCGAGGGTAGTCCATTCCCGGGCGTCGGCGAGCACCCCGTTGGCCGTGCCATCGCCGCCACACCAACGGTGGCGGGTCCCGAGATCCTCCCCGGCCGAGCCGCACAGACATTGGAGCCCGTATGTCCAGCTCACCATCCCTGCCGCTGATCCGGCCGACGGCCCTGCGCCCGGGAGACACCGTCGGCGTCATCTCGCCCTCGTCGCCAGGCGCCGCCGTACTCACCACGGAGGTGCGGCGCGGAACCCGGGCACTGGAGCGGATGGGCCTGCGCGTCCGCTTCCTTCCGCACGCCCTCGGGTCGCACCGCTGGACCGCCGCGCCGGTCCAGGCGAGGGTCGACGACCTGCACGCGGCGTTCACCGATCCGGACGTGCACGCGGTGCTCTACAGCCTCGGCGGTCTGCACTCGGCGCAACTGCTCTCCGGGCTGGACATGGACCTCATCGCGGCCAACCCGAAGGTCTTCTGCGGATACTCCGACGCCACCGCCCTGCTCAGCGGGATCAGCACCGCGACCGGGCTGGTCACCTTCTACGGCCCGGCCCTCATCCCGCAGTTCGGCGAGCTACCGGAGCCGTATCCGGAGACGGTCGCGCACTTCCTCCAGGTCACGACGCGGGCGTCGGCGGGCGGCCGGTGCCCCCGGATCCCCTACCAGGTGGTCGACCTCGACTACGCCCGCCGGGAGCAGCAGCAACGGCCGCGCGACCGGTCGGCCGCGCCGGCCCGTCGGGTGCTGCGTCAGGGACGGGCGAGCGGACCGGCCCTGGCCGCGTGTCTGCCCTCGCTGCGTGACCTGATCGGCACCCGGTGGCAGCCCGACACCCGGGGGCGGGTGCTCCTCCTGGAGACGTCCGAGCCACCGTACTCGCCGGGGGCGGCGGAGGCCGACCTCTGGCACCTGCGCAACGCGGGAATGCTGGACGACGTCGCGGCGCTGGTGTTCGGCCGCACCATCGGGTGGGACCGACCCGACGTCGAGGACCTTTTCACCGCCATCCTGGAATGCCTCGACGGGACGGACGTACCCGTGCTGGCCGAGTTCGAGATCGGCCACACCAACCCGATGCTCACCATCCCCAACGGGGTCGAGGTCGCCGTGGACGGCGACGAACTCGTCATCCTCCAACCGGCGGTCGAGCCGCCCGCCTGAACCGCCGCTCATCCACCTGACACCGCACTGAATTCGGGGGTACCTTCCATGTCCCAGGTCAGCCTGACCGGCCGGGTGTACGGTCTGCGCCCGATGGGCAAGCGCCTCTGCTTCGGCACGTTGCGCTGCCCCGAGGGCGAGTACTTCTGTGTCTTCCCCGGCCGCCCCGACTTTCCCGCCGAGAGCGTGGTCCAGGTCCACGGGACACTGCGCCCGAGCGAGCGTTCGAGGCAGTTCGCGCAGGAGTTGTCGGTCGAGTCGTACGCGCTCGTCTCCGCCGGCGGTACGCTCACCAGCGCGCAGCTGAAGCAGGTCCCGTACAGCAAGGCGGTCCTGCCGAACCAGCACGTCTACATGCGGCTACCGGAGGTGCGCCGCCGGCTGTTGCACAAGTGGAATGCCATCAGGGACATCCGGGACCTGATGGCCGGGGAGAGTTTCGTCGAGGTCCAGTCGCCCCGGATCGTCGGTGGCATGGCCGATGGCGCGACCATGAAGTTCAAGGTCGACTTCTTCGGCACGCCGGCCAGCCTGAGCCTCAGCAACCTCCTGTTCCACACGGCGTTCGTGGCCGCCGACTTCAGCTCCGTGTTCGAGGTCGCGCCGTTGTTCCGGGCCGACCTCAACTACAGTTCCCAGCACCTGAGCGAGTTCCTCATCCTGGAGGCGACGGCCGCGTACCGCAGCCGGCGGGACATGATGCGCCTGTCGGATCGCGTCGTCCGGTCGGTGTGCGCGGGGGTGGACTCGCACATCCCGGAGAAGCATCTCGACGACATCCCGACGGTCACGTACCACGAGGTTTGCGCCATCACCGCACGCGCGGACACCGCTCCGCTGCGACCCGGTGGCAAGATCAAGCGTTATCACGCCCAGGCCGTCGCCGAGCATCTCGACCGGACTTTGTTCTGGGTGGTCGACCTGCCGGCGGAACACAAGGCGTTCTTCTCCTCCACCCGGTACGAGCCGACGGTCGACGCAGACGTCGCCGACGACTTCCGGCTCTACTGGGAGGAGATCGACATCGTGGACGGCGGCGAGCGGGTCACCGACCCACACCGGCTGCGTGAGCGTCTCGCGGAACAGCACCTCGACCCCGATCACTTCAGCTACTACCTGGAGGTCCTGAACAGTGGTGTTCCGCCGCTGACCGGATTCGGACTCGGCATCGAGCGGCTGCTGGCCAAGGCGATGGGCCTGGACAACATCCGCCAGCTCGTACCGTTCCCCCGTTTCGTCGGACACCTGGAACCCTGAGTCCGCGCGCGGACCCGGCCGGATACCGCCCCGCCGGGACGACGCCGGCCCGGCACCGTTCGGTGCCGGGCCGGCGCGAGTCAGAAGCTAGCTGACCAGCTTCCACGGACCGTTGGCGTCACCCGGTTCCTGGTTGCGGGTGTACCACTTGGCCTCGTACACGTGACCCTTGTAGGACACCCGGTCCCGGGCGTTGTAGACCGTGGTCGGCGTCCAGGCCGCCGGGCTGTTGTCCGGCGGCGGCGGAGCGATCTCCTCCCACGGGCCGTTCGGGTCACCCGGCGTCTGGTTGCGGGTGTACCAGCGGGCGCGGAACTTCTTGCCGTTGTGCGTCGCGACGTCGCCCGAGTTGAAGACCCGTGACGCCGTCCAGGTCGGGACACCGTCCTCGGTCATGCCGAGCTCCTGCCACGGCCCGTTCGGGTCGCCCGGCTTCTGGTTCTGTGCATACCAGGAGGCCAGGTAGACCTTGCCCTGGTAAGTAACCTTGTCGCCGTTGTTGTAGACCTTCGACGAGTTCCACGCCGCCGGCAGGTTCACCGTCACGGTGACGGTGCCCTGCGCCGGGTTGAGGAACGCGCTGCCGGAGTACGACGCGGTGAGCGTGTGGTTGCCGGCCGCGAGACCGACCGGAAGGACGAACGTCGCGGTGTCGCCGGTGAGGGCGGCCGATCCGCGGACCGTGGTGCCCTCACGCAGTTCCACCGTGCCCGCTATCGGCGCGGTGCCGGCGGCTACCTTGACCGTCACCTTCGCCGCCGTGCCCCAGTCCGTCGGGACCGAGGTCGCGGTGACCGTGGGCGCACCCTTGGCGGTGCTGAACACGGCCGGCTGGGCCACAGCCACGCCGTCGTCGGCGCTCTTCGCCGAGACGATCCAGGCGTAGGCCCTGCCCGGGAGCAGTCCGGTCCAGTTCAGCTCCGCGGTGCCGTTCGCGGTGACGTCGTCCGTCCCGATCGCGCCGGACGGCACGTACGCGGCCAGCGAGTCGGTGGAGAAGGACGTCTTACGGGTGGAGAGGTCCACCGGCAGGGTCAGATTGTCCTCCGCACCGTTGTACCTCGGCTTGGTCTGGCTGCCGTCCTGGCGGATGTCGTACTCGGTCGCACCGAAGTTCTTGAGGAACGGCGAGTACGTGTCGATGTGCATCTCGGCGCGATCGACGTCGAACTGGAGCAGGCGCAGGAAACTCGCGCCGAACTGCAGGCGATCGGTGGACCTGTGGTCCGGGGTGCCGTCGCCGTTGATGTCGATGTTGCCGTTGATGTCGACCAGACCGGGCCAGAGTTCACCGGCGGGCACCGTGTAGAACTGGTAGTCCGCCAGCAACTCGACCACGTCGTGCGACACGGTCACGCCGACCTTCGACTTCAGGTTGGTGCCGACGCCGTGCTCGTGGCCGGCGAGGACCAGGAACACGTTCGGGTTGGTCTCGACGACCTGCTTGTAGAGCGGTGAGCCGTCCGGTGCGGAGAACTCCGCCCCCCGCCCGTCGGGGTTGGTCGACGGCTTCAGGTAGTCGTGGGAGAGCAGGATCCCGTTGCGGTCCCTGTACCGCTTGAAGATCGAGTCGGCCCATCTGGCCTCCGGCGCCGTCACCCCGTACGACAGGCCCACCGCGACGAAGTCCAGCCCGCCGGCGGAGAAGAGGGTGTAGTTGTTCTGGTTGTCCTTGCCCGGAGTGACGGTGCCGTCCGCGTTGTCGACCTCGTCCCACGCGTGGTACTCGGTGCCGGCCGGCCACGACTTCGCCACCTGGTAGTAGCGGTCGGCGCCGAACGTCTTGCTGAACCGCGAGGTGGGACCGGTCTCGGCGCCCAACTGGTTGTCGTGGTTACCCGCGATGACCTGGTTGACCACGCCGTTGTCGTCGAGGATCTTCTGGTAGCCCGATGCGAGCGCGAGTTCCTTGTCGACCTCCGCGTTCAGGCCGGGGCGCTGGAGCGAGCCGTCCGGGTTGGTGGCGAGCGGATCGTAGTAGTCGTTCTCGATGATGTCGCCGGTGTGTGCCGCGTACGCGATCTTGCGGTCGGCCGCGTTGTCGGCGATCCACTGCATCTCGTCGCGGTACGTCGCCGCCCAGAGCGCCTGCTCCTCGGCGGTCGTGACGTCCGAGGGCTCGGCCTTGCCGTCCCAGTCGTCGTACGTCCCGCCGGCCGCACCCTCGGTCAGGTACTGCGTGTCGGTGAAGTGCGTGATCGCGAAGTCATACGAGTCCGGGTCCTCGAAGTGGTCCTTGTCGTTCTGCGCGGACGAGTCGCGTGGGGACAGGTCGTCGGCGAACGGGTCCTCGCCGGTGACCATCACGTGGAAGGCGTCACCGTCGCGGTACTGCGCACCCAGCGGGGCGGTGAGGACGGTGCTGTGTTCCGCCTGACCGCGCGAGCTGGTGACCACGTCCCACTTCTTGGCGGCCGGGTCCCACACGCGCAGTGCCACGACGCGCGCCGGGTCGGCGGTTCCCTCCCACCGCAGGGTCGGCGTCTGGTTCGTGGCGCCGAGCGGTACGTCGTACCGTTGGAACACCACGTCCCGGCCGGACGGGGTGTCGATCGTCTTGCCGTCGAGCGGACGCAGCGAGCCGACATCGACGGACTTGTCGTGCTTGACGTCGAGCGTGGTCGGCACCACGGTCGCCTCGCCCTGGTAGCCGGTCGACGGGCTCGCAAGGTCCGCCTTGGTGAACGTGGCGGTCAGTGCGACTCCCTCCTCGCCGGGAATCTTGGCCGAGAGCTTGGCCGAGGGTGAATTGGTGCCCGAGACGACCGCGTTCAGTTCGGTCGGGACGTCCGGGATGCTCGCGCTGGTGAAGTGCACCTCGCGAGTGACCGTGTTGCCGAGCGTGTCGGTTGCCGTCATCGCGATCGTGTGGGCTCCGGCGGGCAGGCCGTGGCCGATCTGGTCACCCTGGTTCACGGCGACGCCGTCCAGCGTGATCGTGGGCGCGCCGGCGATGCCCGTGGCGTCCTTGATCTTGATATTCAGCGCGACGGTCGAGGTCAGTCGCTGCCCCTCGGCCGGAACGCTGCTCTCGATCTCCGGCGCGGTGTTGTCGACGGTGAACTGCCGGGTCGACGTCTTGTCGCCGACGACGGCCTTGATCGAGTGCTTGCCGTCCCCGATCGACGTCGTGTCGACGTCCGCCCGCTTGCCCAGCGCCCGCAGCGCGGAGCCGTCCGACGCGGTCACATCGAACAGGATCGTCTTGTCCAGAGCGGCGTTGTGGCTACTGCCGCAGGTCCCGTCACCGATGAAGACGGTCACCGGTGAGCCCGCCGGGTAACTCGCCGAACCGATCGTGACGGTGTTCTGGGCGATCGCCTTCGTCAACTGGGTCGCCTTGCCGTCGACCGGGACGAGTGCGAAGTTGCTCAGCGTGAAGTCGTCGAAGTTGTCGCAACCGCCCGGTGTCGCGCTGCCATGGTTGCTACCGGCGACGAAGTCCAGGACGTTGACGCCGGGAACGAGCCACTCGTTCGGGAAGGAGAGGTCCGCGACCTCCCGCTCCCAGACGCCGAGGTCCAGCGGGATGCCGTTGATGAGCACCTTGTTGTCGTACCCGCTGTCGGTGCCGTTGCCGCCGACGAACACCCTCAGATGCGCGTCTCCCCCGCTGCCGAGGGTGTCGATGGTGCGGGTGGTCGGCGCCCCTGCGACGGTGAAGTGGAATTCGGCGTCGTTGTTGGCGCCGCACGTCCCGTCACCGAGCGGGAGCGAGGCCGCCGTGGTGGGTGACTTGGTCACGGTCGTACCACTGGTGGTGACGAGGTACGTGGTGCCGGCCGTGACCGTCCCCGGCGTACTCAGCGCCAGACTCGCCGTACTGCGGGTGATCTTGAAGTCGTCGTGGTTCGCGCAGGTCGCGCCGTTGGCGGTGCCGTTGTAGTCACCGGTCTTGACCTCGACGGCGTTGTCCCCGATTCGCAGGAGGCGAGAGGGGAACCTGAGGCTGACGTTCTCCGCACCGCCGACGCCGTAGTCGCCACCGAGGTCGACCCGGTTGCCGTTGACGAGCACGTAGTTGTGGTACCGAGCCTCGACCGAGTTGCCGGCCTCGATCGTGAGGCCGAGGGTCGCCGTCCCCGTGCCGACCGTTTCCGCGTTCTGCGCGGGCCGGTCGTCGATGGCCAGCGACTCGACGTTCTCCTTGCTGCCGTTCGGCAACGCGGCGATCACCGGACGCGTACCCCGGACGAGGGCCCCGTCGGCGGGGGTCACCTTCGCCGCCCCGGGCGACGCGTTGTTGACCTCGACGGTGACGCTCTCCTTGGCGCCCGACCTGGTGGTCGCGCTGACGGTGTGCGTGCCGTTGGCGAGGGCGGTGGTGTCGAGGTCGGCGCGGAGACCGGCCGTACTGCCCGGCTCGCCGGAGACGACGAAGGTCAGATCCTGGGTCAGCAGGCGACGCGAACTGCCGCAGGTGCCGTCGCCGAAGCTGTAGCTGAACAGGTTCTGCTCACCGTCGGCGACCACGCCGAGCAGGCTGAGGCTGGCGCTGCTGACCGCGAAGTCGTCGTAGTTGGGGCAGCGCCCGCCCTCGCCGTACGGCAACGCCTCGTACCCGACAGCGCTGGTGTTGGTGGAGTCGACCCAGTTCGCCCCGGCGTGGACGGTGATCGTGTTGACGCCGGAGTGCAGCCACTCGCCGGGGAAGTCGAGGGTGCCGCTGCGTCCCCCGGCAATGTCGGGGAAGGAGACACGGTCCGCCTCGGTCGTGTGTCCGTTGACGGTGATGTAGTTGTGGTACCGGGCCTCGGTGCCGTTGCCGCCCATGTCAAAGGCGAAGTGAGCGGTGCCGGCGGTCTTGCCGGAATCGATCGACTTACCGTCGACCGCGATGCCCGCGACGGAGTCGTTCTCGGTGGTGGGCTGGGCGGTGACACGAACCGTACCTTCGAGGGTCTGCCCGCCGCTCAGATGGAGCGTCGGTGCACTACCTACGGTAGGTGGTGGGGTTTCCCCCGCTCCCGCCACCGACGCTCCGAGTGCCGTTCCGGCCCCGGCGACGAGTGCGATGGCCACCACGGACCAGAGCACACGCACGCGCTTGCTACCCAAGCGCAGTTGATGCGCCATAACGAGGTTTCTCCTTAGGTGACTGTCGGACAGCACCAGCGTGAGAACGCACGCCGGACCTCGGCCCGGCCGGCGTCATCCGGGTATGCGCAAGGGCCACTCCGGGTCCACGGGTGCGGTGGCGCGTCAGCGGACGCGACCGGGCCGGAACTATGCCGAGCCTTGGCGAACCCGCAGACGTGGCCCAGTGATCAGAAGAGGATGTCGACGTGAACAGTTGGTCGATCAACTATCGGTCGACGACGGACAGCCCGGCGAAACCCAGTGGTTAGGCCCAGATCGGCCTCGCGCCGGCCGGGCTGCCAGGTACGGGAAATAGTGCCGACTGTGGACCCTCCACGCGTGCAGCGCGTCGAGGCCGGCGTCGCCGCCCTCGCTGGTGTCGTGACCGTCGCCGCCGGCTATTCGTGGTGGTGGCCGCTCGCTCTCTTCCTCGCCTTCGACCCCTCGATGCGGAACGTTCCTTCAGGCGGTCCGGGCGATGTTCTGGCGGACGCGCTCGGGTCGACAGCCGTCACCGCGCCGACCCGACCTGTGCCGCGCGGATGGCGAGGGCGGCCTGGACGAGCGTGGCGTGGGTCAGGGTCTGTGGATAGTTGCCGAGGTGGAGCCCGGTCGCCGGATCCATCTGCTCCCCGTAGAGCCCGAGGGGACTTGCCCGGTCGAGCAGCGACCGGAACATCTCGATCGCCTCGTCCACCCGACCGGTTCGGGCGAGGGCCTGGACCAGCCAGAACGAGCAGGGCAGGAACGCGCCCTCGGTGCCGGGAAGGCCGTCGTCTCCGGGCGGGTAGCGGTAGAGCAGTGGCCCACCGGCGGAGAGCTCGGTACGGATGGCCTCGATCGTGCCACTGGTCCGGACGCAGGTGCTGGGCTCGAAGTCCAACAGCGGCAGGACCAGCAGCGACGCGTCGAGTTGAGTTGACCCGTAGGCCCGGACGTAGCTGGACCTGAACGGGTCGAAGCCGTGTGCCCGTACGTCGGCGGCGACGGCGTCACGGGCGTCTCGCCACCGCCGCCGTTGCCGGTCCGGTAGCCGGTGGCTCTCGGCTACGCGCAGCGCCCGGTCCAGTGCCAGCCAGCCCATCAGCTTGGAGTGCACCTGCTGGGAGGTGTGGCGCAGTTCCCAGATCCCGGCGTCGGGTTCGTGCCATCGGCGGGCGACGACATCGGCGAATCCGCGCACCGCCCGCCACGTCTCCGGATCGAGCCGGTAACCAGCCTGTACGTACACCCAGGCGGCGTCGATGACCCAACCGTAGCCGTCGAGCTGGTGCTGACCGGTCGCGCCGTTGCCGGTCCGTACCGGCACGCTGCCCGCGTAGCCGGGCCAGCCGTCGAGGGTCCGCTCCCTCGGCACGGCCAGTCCGTCCAGGGTGAACAAGGCGGGCAGACGCGGTCGCTGCAACCGGCTCGCGCGCAGCAGCCACGCGAGAAATCCTCGGGCCTGGTCGGCCTTGCCGACGCCGAGGAACGCCGCGACGCCGATGCTGGCGTCGCGTGGCCAGACGTAGCGGTAGTCCCAGTTCCGTACCCCGCCCGGATGCTCGGGCAGCGACGTCGTGGCCGCCGCGACCGGGGCCTGTGCGGGCGAGTAGGTCAGCAGACGCAGGGTGAGCAGGCTGCGCGCCACGGCGTCACGGAACGGAAGGTCCTGGTCGATCTCGGCGATCCAGTCGCGCCAGCGCGTCTCGTCCCGGAGCAGTACCTCCCAGGCCGCGTCCGGCGCGACGTCGACCAGCGGCTCACGGTGGGCCACGGTCAGCACGGCGAGGACAGGTCGGTCCGGGGTGACCGTCACCTCGCTCGGTCGACCGGGTACGGGTCTCAGCTCGGGGGCGCAGTGCAGGGAGACCGCCAGACCTCCCCAGACGCAGACGAGCACCTCTCCCCGGTACCGGACGCGCGGCGCCCGGTGCCTCGGTCCCAGGCGAGGGTCGAAGTCGACGACCGCCGACACCGGGCCGCCCTCGACGGACAGACGGCGCACGAGCAGGGTCGTCGGTAGGAGTTCCCCGGCGACCTCGGCCACCATCGCTTCGGTGAGCGTGAGCCGGCAGCCGCCGACCGCCCAGACGGTTTCCATGGTCGCCGTGTGGGGCAGGTACCGCCGCCCGACGACGGGAGCCGGGGCAGCCGGGCCGATCCGGTACGTCCCCGCCGCCGCCCCGCCGATCAGCCGGCCGAACAGCGGCTCGCCGTCGAACCGGGGTACGCACATCCAGTCGATCGCTCCGCCGCTGGAGACCAGGGCGGCGGTGCGGGTGTCCCCGAGCAGCCCGTAGTCGCCGATCGGTGGGGGCGCCACCCCGTACGTCGGGTACGGGTGGTGCGTCATCACGCTCCCTTCCCTCGGGTCGAGGCCCGGCGCGCGCCGCCGTAGGGCAGGTTGACCGGGCGGTGTCGGCGACTCAGCGGGCCTGGAGGAACAGGCCGAGGACGATTCCGTAGAGGATGTGTACGACGGCGGTGACCACCGGCGTCTGGATCCCGTAGTTGAGGGCGAACAGGCCGGGGGGTTCGAGCAGGGCCCTGCTCGATGGCCCGGCGCGCAGCGAGGCCATGCGCGGATGCACCCCTGGCAGCAGTGGCAGGAGCACGGTCAGGGCGACCCCGACGTGCACCACGCCGAGGGCGGCGCCGAGCCACCAGCTGGAGCGTCCGAGCAGCGCGAACGTGGCCGCGTAGCCGAGCGCGAAGCCCTGGCCGGCGGCAAGGTGGATGAGGAAGCCGGCGACCCGGGCTCGGTCGGGATCCTCGACGACCATCGAGCCGAGGATCAGGGGCAGGTCGACGCGGGTCAGTCCGACCAGTTGAGCGATGATCATCGCTGCGGTGAGCGCGGCGGTGGCCAGCACACCGAAGAGTGCCCAGCCGGCCCAGTCCATCTCAGTGGCGGATTCGGGTCGGGGCTCGCCGATGATCCGGGCCACGGCGCCGTACATCCATCGGTCAGCCCTCCCAGCGCCGCGCGGGTCGTCAGTCGTCCACGTGCGTGCGTCCCCGCTGGCTTCTCGGACCCCACGGTAGGCCCCGGGTACCGGGCTGACCAGGCAACTCGCCGGTGCGGGGGACGGCAGTACGGGATGCCGGACCAGATTGCCGCGCCACCGGTCGGCGACCCTGCCGGAGTTCAGCCGATCTGTTGGTAGAGCGTCGCCATGTCCGAGCGGATCCACTCCTCGGCGACGAGCCCTCCGGCGATGCGGTAGAACTCGTGGCTCTGGTACGCCACCACTCGTCCGGTCGCCGGGATGCCCTGGAATTCGCCCCGGTGGGTGCCCCGACGCGTCATGCGAATGGCGACGCGGAACCTTTTGCAATGCAGTCGCAATGTTAATCGGAGAACCGATCCGCCCACCGCTGCGTCCTAACCTTGCGTGATGGAGGAGGACGACAGGCAGCTCCTGCGCCTCGTCGGCAAGGGTGACCGACGGGCGTTCGAGGTGTTCTATGCCCGTAACGCCCCCTGGCTGGCGCTGCGTCTGCGCCGCCGGTGCCGGGACGCGGACCTGGTGAGCGAACTGCTCCAGGAGACGTTCCTCGCCGCCTGGCGGGCCGCCGACAGCTATCGGGGCGACGGCGAGGTGGTCGGCTGGCTGTGGTCGATCGCCTCGCGTCGCCTGATCGACGCGAGCCGCCGGGCCCAGGTCCGTCCGCAGACCGTCGACGCGCCCAACGAGGCACAGCTCACGTCGCCGTCCGCGGAGGAGGAGGCCATGGCCGGCGCGTACGACGCCAGGCTGGAACAGGCGTTGGCCGGATTGTCGCCCGAGCTGCGGGCGGTGCTCCAGGCGACCGTTCTCGACGGCCTCAGCATCCGGGAGACCGCCCTGGTGCTGGGGTTGCCGGAGGGCACCGTCAAGACCCGCGCGATGCGCGCCCGCCGAGAGCTGAGGGCTGCACTGTCATGACCGCCGAGGACTTTCACATCCACGACCTCGTACTGCGTGCCTATGCCGAGGACCGGCTCGGCGACAGCGACAGTTGGTCGGTCGAGGCCCACCTCGGCCGCTGCCCGTCCTGCCGCGCCCGCCTCCCGCTGGACGAACCGACGAGCCAGCAGATCGCCGTGGTCGGCGCGAGCCTGCGGGACGACCTGCCCCGACAGGGGCGGCTGCGGGCCGGCACCCGCTGGCGGCGGATCACCGTACTCGTCGGATTCGGGCCGGCGGCCAGACTGGGCTGGTTGATCTCCGTCGCTGTCACGCTGGGCCTGCTGGTGGCGCTCGCCGCCAGCCCCGCGCCGTCCCGCTCGTGGCTGCTCCTGCTGATCGCACCGGTCCTGCCGGTGCTCGGCATCGCCGCCTCGTACGGCCTGCGCACCGATCCGCTGCACGAGCTTGTGGCCGCCACCCCGTACGCCGGGCTGCGGATCGTGTTGTGGCGGACCGTGTCGGTACTCGCGGTGACCGCCCCGGTCGCGTTCGTGGCCGGGACGGCGTCCGGCATCGGGCTACCGGTCATGTGGTTGCTGCCGTGCCTGGCGTTGACCGGCCTGACCCTCGGGCTCGGCACGGTGATGGAGATCGGGCGGGCCGCGGCGGTGGTGGTGGCCGGCTGGGCCGTCGTGGTGCTCGCACCGCTCGGCGAGGCGTGGATGGTGGCACCGGCGACCGGCACCGCGTGGGTGGTGGTGACCGGCGTCGGGGTGGCGTTGACGTTCTGGCGCAGGGATCGGTTGGAGACCGGGGTAAGACGATGACAGGGATGCTGGAGGGGACGATGACAGTGGTCGTGGAGGGCCTGCGGGTCGGTTACGGAAAGCGGGTGGTCCACGACGGCCTGGATCTGGTGCTCACCCCGGGCGTGCACGGACTGCTCGGACCGAACGGCGCCGGCAAGACCACGCTGATGCGGGTGCTGGCGACGGTGGCCCGGCCGGACGGCGGTCGGGTGCGGCTACTCGGCCAGGACATCGCCGACCGGACGGCGTTGCGGAGGATTCGCCGACAGTTGGGCTATCTGCCGCAGACGTTCGGGTTCTATCCGCGCTTCACCGTCCGCGAGTTCGTCGAATACTTCGCCTGGCTGCGGGAGCTGCCCCGGGAGGAGATCCCCCTCGCGGTCGACCGGGCGTTGGCCAGGGTGGGGCTGTTGGAGCGGGCCGACGACCGGATGAAGCACCTCTCCGGCGGGATGCTGCGCCGGGCCGGCATCGCGCAGGCGATCGTCAACGACCCCCGCCTGATCCTGCTCGACGAGCCGACCGCCGGACTGGACCCGGAACAGCGGGTCGAGTTCCGCGCCCTCCTGCGCGAACTGGGCGTCGACGCCTGCGTCCTGGTCAGCACGCACCTGGTCGAGGATGTCGCCGCCGCCTGCACCCAGGTGAGCCTCGTCGACGGCGGCCGGCTGGTCTTCGCCGGCACACCGCAGGAGCTGGCCGCCACGGGCGGAGACAGCGACAGCGGCGACTCGGCGATCGAGCGGGGATACACGGCGGTCCTGCGCGGCGCACGCGCGGCGGTCGCCCGATGAGGCGTCCGCTGCGGGTCGAACTTCTCCGGGGTACGGCACCAGCGGCGGCACTGGCCACGGCCGGCGGCACGGTGTGGATGCTGAGTGTGCACACCAACGCCTGGGCCGGCCGCTGGGCGGGACTGGCCGGCTACTTCCGCTCCACTCTGCTGATCCTCTGCGCCCTGATGGTCGCCGCCGGTGCCTGGCAGGCCGGCCGGGAGCGTCGCCGCGCGATGGGCGAGATGCTCACCTCGACCGCACGCCCGGCGTGGCAACCGATGCTGGTCGCCTGGTTCGCCGTCGCCCTGGGAGGCACGATCGGCACGGTCGCCGTGCTCGGCGGCGCGGCGTTGCTCATCGCCCCCGCCGCCACGTACGTGGGGCACGGCTGGTGGTGGGCGCTACTGGTGGGGCTGCTGGCCCTCTGGACCGCCGCCGCGCTCGGGGTGTTCGTCGGGCGGCTCGTCCCGTTCCGGGCGGTCGCCCCGGTGGCCGGCCTCGCCACCTTCGTCGGACTGTCCGCGGCCACCTACCGGAGCAATGACAGGGCCTCCTGGCTCTCCCCGATCCAGGACACCAACCTCGCCGCCGGACAGTTCATCCCCGGCGAGCTGCACCTGACACAGGCCGCGTGGTTACTCGCCCTCGCCGCCGCCCTGCTCGCCCTCGCCTCGCGGCTGCGGTGGGCGACGCTGCTCACCGTGGCGCTCGCCGCCACGGCGGCGGTGCCGTTCCTCACCGGACCACGGGTAGGACGCCTCCCGACCGATCCTCAGGCGATCGAACCGGTCTGCACCGTCGACGGGCCAACGGTCTGCGTGGCGCGGATCAACGCCTTCATCCTCGGCGACGTCGCGGCGGTGACCCAGCCCCTGCTGGCCCGGATGACGAAGATTCCCGGTGCCCCGACCCGGGTGGCGGACCTGGACACCCTGCCCGACGGGCAGTACCCGGAGGACCACGTCGACACCGTCTGGCTGAATCTGAGCGAGCAGCCGAGGGCGCTCGGCGGCCTGGCACGTGGCGACTCACTGCGTCACATGTTCGGTCAGGCCAGCCTCCCTACCTGTGACGGGGTGGCCGAAGAGGCCGACAGGACCCAGTACGTCGCCCGGGAGTGGCTGACCGACGAGCCGCAGCCCTTCGCCGACCTGCCGACCGACCAGCTCCGGGCGTTGCCACCGGACCAGCAGCGCGCCTGGTTCGGCGAGTACCTCGCCGCAGCGCGGGGCTGCGACCAGGAGCGCCTGGTCCAGCTCGGGGCGCGACTGTGAGGCGGTCCTACCCGAGCGGTGGCCGCCACACCGGGACGGCCCCGAGGCGCGTCCGCCTGGCGGAGTTGCACCTGCGGGCCCGGGGCGGGCCGGTCTTCGCCACAGGTCTGGGGCTGGTCACCCTGCTGACCTGGGGCGCCGGGACCTGGATCGCCGGGAGGCCGTACTTCGACGGGCCGGCGTCCCGGGTGCCGGTCGTCATGCTGGCCCCGCTACTCGCCGCGGTGTTACTCAGCCCCACCCTGGCTGGTGCGGACGAAGAGCTGGAACGTGGCACCGCGCGGCCGTGGCGACGGTGGCGCCTCGGCCACCTGCTGCTCGCCGTCGCCGGGATCGGCGCGGCACTCACGTCGACCGGACTGCGAGCGCCCGAGGTGTTCGGGGCACACGCCCTGCTCCGCAACACGCTCGGCTGCGTCGGTCTGGTCGCACTCGGCGCGGCGCTGCTCGGCGCGCGGCTCGCCTGGCTACCCGCCTTCGGATACGTCTGCGCCGTCTACGCCGCCGGGCCGCGAAGCGGCGACGCGGCGCGCTTCTGGGCCTGGCCGCTACAGCCGTCCTCGGTCAGCGCCTCGTGGCTGACCGCTGGCACCCTCTTCGCAGTCGGCACGTTCTGGTACGCCAGCCGCGGCGCCCGCGCCGGTCAGGGCCAACGCCCACTGCCCGGCTGAGACGAACTGCCCGGCTGAGACGACCCGAACCTGGGACGGGACGTCACCCGCCCCGGCCGACCACCACGGTGGCCGGGCGGGACGGGTGACGCCTACCGCGGCACGACCGGCGGAGCTGCGCTCGTCGCTCAGCGGTCGCAGCGCAGCACGGACAGGTCGACGGCGTCGGCCATCGCCTGCATGCCCTTGTCGTTCGGGTGGAGGTGGTCTCCGCTGTCGAAGAACGGCAGCATCGCCTGCGGGTCGTACGGACTGCGCACGACCCTGTCGAAGTCCACCACCGCGTCGAACGTTCCGCTGTGCCTGATCCAGTCGTTGACGCCCTGGCGTACCGCCTCGCCTGCGGCGTCGTACTCGTACCAGCCCTTGTACGGCATGACGGTCGCGCCGACGACGCACTTGCCCGCCGTGTGGGCCCGGTCGACGATCTGCCGATAGCCGGCGACCAGGTCGTCCACCGTGACGCCGGTGTGGGCCTTGATGTCGTTGACGCCTTCGAGCACGAACACCGTACTGACCCCGGGCTGGGAGAGCACGTCCCGGTCGAGCCTGCGCAGGGCCGCCTCTCCGGCATCGTCCGCCAGCACCTTGTTACCCGAGATGCCCGCGTTGGCGACGCCCTTGACGGTGTTGCCCGGTGCCGCCTGAAGCCGCCGGGAGAGGTAGTCGGGCCAGCGACGGTTCTCCTCCGACGTGGAGGCCCACCCGTCGGTGATGGAGTCCCCGAGGATCGCCACCGAGCTGATCGTCGGGGACGTCTCCACGCTCACGGCGTCCAACCAGTACCAGGAGCTGGTCGGATCGGTCCAGTTGGTCGCCCCCTCCTCGGCGGCGTGATTGCCCGCGGTCGCATAGGAGGTCTGCATCGCCATGCCGTGACCGGTCGTCGGTCCCTCGGCACCCGTGACGTACAGGCTGACGACGAGGTTGCTCTGGGCGGCCAACGTACCGGCCAACGGATCGCTGAGTACGGTGCCACCCGCCGCGACGGTGACCGACCGCTGCCCGCCGAACGTCAACCGGCGGTTACTGCCCCGCACCAGTTCCGCACCCTGCCGTTGCAGGCCGGCGTAGGCACTGTCGAAGGTCACCGGGTGGTCGCCGAAGGCGTTGGTGAGACGGATCCGCAGGTCCGTCCCGCCGACGCTGGTGCGTACGACCAGCCGGTAGCTGCGGTCGGCGGGCCCGGCGCCCTGCCGGTCCGCGCTGGCACCCCAGGTGATCACGGAGTGCCGTTGCCCGCCCGTGTGGTCCGCTGCCAGCCCAGCCTGCTCCGACACCTGTGTCTGCGTCGCGGCGGGCCGGGCCTGCGCGGCCGTCGAGGCGGTCAGGGGTACGCAGACCGCCGTGACCAGCGCGGAGACGGCGGCCAACGGTCGGCGCCAGGAGCCGGGATGTCCTCCTCGCGAGGCGAGGCGCCCCAGGTCGACCATCTCAGAAGCTCCTCAACGTGACGGACTCACCGGGCTTGAGGTGGACCGGGCGGGTGGTGCCGCCGGCGACCACGGTCGTGCTCCGGCCGCCGACGCTCGTCAGCCTGGCCTGGGTGACCTTGCCGTTCTTCCAGCCGAGGTCGACGACGAAGCCGCCTCGGACGCCCACGCCGGAGACCGACCCGGAGGCGGCCCAGGCTGCGGGCAACGCGGGCAGCAACTCCACCCGGCCCGGCCGCGAGTAGACCAGCATCTCGATGATCGCGGCGGGCGTTCCGAGGTTCGCGTCGATCTGGAAGATGCCGCGCCCCGGCCCCGTCTCGTAGATGTCGAAGAGGTTCATCGCGGTGCCGTTGCCGCCGCCCGTCGAGGGCCTGAGGTTGTTGACGACAAGTTGGTACGCCTTCTCCGCGTCCTTCAACCGGGCCCAGCACAGGCTTCGCCAGGCGTTGGCCCAGCCGAAGCTGTTCATGCCGCGTGCGGTGAGCAGTGCCTTCGTGCCGGCGACGATGTCCTGCGGCGTGGAGTCGTCCGGGCGGATCCGGTCGCCGGGGAAGAGTCCGATCAGCGGGGAGAGGTGCCGGTGTGTGGTCTCGCCGAGGTTGTCGGGCGACATCCACTCCTCCAGCCAACCGGTGCTGGGGCTGACTCCGGGGAGGTACAGGCGCTTACGGAGGCCGTCGATGGT
This sequence comes from Micromonospora sp. NPDC050417, assembly GCF_044458865.1. NCBI lineage: Bacteria > Bacillati > Actinomycetota > Actinomycetes > Micromonosporales > Micromonosporaceae > Micromonospora > Micromonospora sp. NPDC050417. The sequence goes on along the minus strand of NZ_JBITIH010000013.1, from coordinate 41,694 downwards.
CCGGGCGTAGCGGGTGTCCCGACCGAGCACCTCCGTCGCGGTGCGGTAGTTCTCGAAGAGGTTCCACACCAGTTCCTGGACGTACGTGATGCCCAGGGCGTCGAGCGGGCCGTGCTCCGGCGACCAGTCACTGTCGGCGACCAGGACCTCCCGGGAGGCTCCGGACGCGTCGGTGACGGTCGTGCTGATCAGGCGGGCCTCCCAGAACTCCACGGCTCCCTTGATGAGCGGGTAGACCTTCTGCAGGTAGGCACGGTCCTGGGTGTACTCGTAGTGCTCGAACAGGTTCTGGCAGAGCCAGGCGTTGCCGGCCGGGTGCCACCACCAGCCGCCCCCACCGTACGGGTTGGTGGAGATGGCGACGGTCCATCCGGCGATCCTGCCGCTGGAGTTGCGGTACCGGTTGGTCGGGCTGTTGAACAGGCGCCGGGTGACGTCCGTCCAGGAGGAGAGCTGTGCGAGGCAGTAGTCGGCGAAGGCGTCGAAGTAGTCGCCGAGGCCCGCCCGGTCGGCGAGCCAGTAGTTCATCTGGATGTTGATGTCGGTGTGGTAGTCGGCCATCCAGTCCGGGTCGTTGCCGTCCAGCCACGGGCCCTGCAGCCCGATCGGCAGGCTCCCCCGCGACCCGGAGATCATCAGGTAGCGGCCGAACTGCAGGTACGCGGCCTCCAGTTCCGGGTCGGGAACGTTGTCCCGGTGGCGTGCCTGCACCCGTTCCCAGGTGTCCAGTTCGCGCTGCGCGGCGGAGGACGTACCGAGGTTGACGTCCAGTTGTTCGAACGCCCGGCGGAAGTCGGCGACGTGGGTGTGCAGCAGGTCCCGGGCGGACTCACGGGCTGCGGTCAGGACCTTGCTCCGGGCGAGTCGCTCGGGGTCCACGGACGGGTCGCGGAAACGCGTAGCCGCGTCGGGGGTGTAGTTGGTGCCGCCGGTGACGACGACGGTGAGGTCCCGGCAACCGGTGAAGGTGATCGACGTTCCGTCGACCACGACCTTTCCGCCGCTGCCGTAGGCGGTGACGGCGGCACCGTACCTGAGCCCGTTGGCGAAGGCGGCGCCGAAGGTGGCGTACCGGCCCGCGCTGTTGGCGGTGGTGGACTCGCCGTGGGTGCCGGCCAGGGAGATCGTGCCGGTGTAGGTGCCTCGGCCCTGCTGGGAGAAGTAGGCGACGATGACGTCGTCGGGGTGGCTGGCGAAGATCTGCCGCTGGTAGGTGACGCCGGAGACGTCGTACGCGGTGGTGACCAGGCCCTGGGCCAGGTCGAGGGTACGGCGGTAGTTGTCGACGGAACCCAGGTCGTGATCGGGAATGTCGACGGTGAGCGTGGCCAGCAGGGTCAGGGAACCGAAGTCGTCCCGACCGTACGGGAACTGCCCGTCGCTCTGCAGGTTGTCGTTGAGGCCCCCGGTCCAGAGCGTGGCATCGGTGATCATCAGGAGTTCGCTGGCCGGGTCGTTGCTCACGAGCGCGCCGAGGCGACCGTTCCCGACCGGCAGCCCCTGCTCGATCATGGAGTTGGCGGAGCCGGGCGCCTGCCACCAGAGCTGGTTCCTCGTGGCGTCGTGATCGGCGAGCACGGGTGATTCGGCGGGGCGCCGGGGGGCCGCCGAGGCGGAGAAGGCGGGCAGGCCGCCGAGGGCGGTGACCGCACCGGAGGCCGCGGCCATGGCAAGAAAGCCTCTGCGGCTCGGGCGGAGGTCGGGCGAGTCGGTGTTCCGGTTGTCCACGGATACTCCATCTTGGGCGAGCGGCGGATGCGCGGCGACAGGTGTGGCGCCTCAAGTGCCTGGTCGGTGGTCACTCGTCGTGGGGCCCGGCGTGCGCACCGGGCCCCACGGGGTACGTCAGAGGGTCCGCGGCACGTCGATCTTGTCGATGTCCGGTGCGAACCAGGTGCCGCTGTCGAAGGTGACGGTGTTGGCGCCCGCCTTCAGGGCCAACTGGACGCTGACGTTCTCGACCGTGCCCCAGTCGCCGGTGAGGGGGAACTTCAGGCTGGTCCCGTTGCCGCTGTTGGAGTAGACGGTTACCGAGCGCGAGTCAGCGCTGATGTAGGCGACGTTGATGGTGTAGATCCCGTCCTTGGCCACGGTGACGTCGTTGAACTGCACTTTCCCGCCGACGTAGAGGTTGCCGATCTTGTTGCCGCCGGAGCAGGCGTCGCATCCAGCGACGACGGCGTTACCGCTGAGGGTGTTGGCCGCCGACTCCGCCTCGTAGGTCGTGGTGACCAGCGTGGTGCCGCTGGGCCGGACCGTGAACAGCCGTGAACCATGAGCGGGCAGCGCCTCAGTGATCTTGTTCTTGTACGTCCCGAGGTTCTTCTTGTTCCACAGGTCGCGGACCGAGGCGTTTCCGGTGAACCCGAGCGACGCCCAGTGGGCGGTGACGGAGGCGGGCGCCTCGCCGAGATTGAACAGGGCGACGGTCCAACTGCCGTCCGGGTTCTTCGCGGTCCAGACCTGTTGGTCGCCGACCGCGGTGACCGGCCGGGCCGGGGCGGCGCCGTTCTGGTCGATCGCGATGACCTCACGGTTGGTCAGCAGGGACAGCCCGTAGTCGTCGAGGCGGGTGAGGTCGTCACCGGTGTAGAGGGGAGACTTCGAGATCGCCCACAGGGTCATGTACGTCTGCCGTTCGGCCTTGGTGAGGCCGTCCATGGCACCGTTGCCCACGTTCAGGGCGTCGAGGTCGTTCCAGCCTCCGGGCCCGGCCTTGCGGCTCCAGGCCGGCGCGTCGTCGAACCGGTCGTCGACCGAGTTCTCCCAACTGACCAGGGTGTTGCAGTAGCACTCGACGTCGGTGTCGATCCGCCACCCGTTGGAGTACCTCTTCCAGTCGGCCGCGTGGTTGATGTCCAGCGACCAGGAGAGCTCAAGGTGGATCGGTCGGCCGGTGGCGGCGATGGCGTCGTGCCAGGCGGCCACGTCGGCGACGTTGTTGTAGTTGTCGCCGGACTTGAACGATCCTGGGCCGACGCCGTCGAGCTTGAGGAAGTCGTATCCCCAGTCGGCGAACATCTGCGCCTGCGAGTCGACGTACTCGCGTGCGCAGGCGTTGTCGAAGTTCAGCTTGTAGGCGCTGTCCCAGCCGTTGGTGGTGCGCAGGTCCGGGTAGACGATGTCGGCGGTGGTGCATCCGGGCGCATTCCAGATCGGTGTCACCCCGTTGCCGTACGCCTCCTTCTCCAGACCGACGGGCAGGTAGATGCCGGCCTTCAGGCCCTTGGCGTGGATGTGGTCGGCGACGGCCTTCATGCCACGGGGGAAACGCACCGGGTCCGGCGTCTGCCGCGCGTACTGGTCGAACTCCGGCGTCCAGTTGTTGTCACGCCACCAACCGGCGTCGATGTTGACGTACTCGTAGCCGTACTGCTTCAGCCTGGCGGCGAGCGCGTCCGCCTGCTTCAGCACGTTCGCCTCGGTGAGGTAGCTGTAGTCGCCGTCGGGGTTCAGGCCCGGGTACCTGGAGGTCTGCATACTCCAACTGCTCCAGCCCAGGTAGGGGCGGGCGGCGAGGGCGGCGGTGGCGGACGGGGACGCGGTCGGCACCGCCGATGTCGACTCCGGCTTCAGGGTGGGCGCGGCGGCCTGCGCCGGCACGACGCCCGCGCCGAGGGTCGCGGCGAGCGTGGCGGCCAGGACGGCGGTGCGTGCCCGGCGCCGGCCGGCGCCGGTTCGGGGTTGTCTGCCTGGTGTGCTTGGTGACTGCATTGTCAACCTCCTGCTGACGCGGTGGGTGGTGGCGGTCGCGTTACGGGTCGGACGGGGGCCCGGTGATGCCGCGGGTCAGGGAACGGCGCGCGATCGAGGTCCTGTCGCGGCCGGCGCCGCCGGCCGTCCCGGTGGACCTTCGGCCAGCGGCGCCGCCACCGCCGGCAGCCCGGCAAGCGAACCGGTATCGCTCTCGGGAAACATGGCCGAAATCCTAGGACAATAATTAACTTCGTCAAGTATTGATTTGGTTCACGAGCCGCCCTACTGTCGACGGCAGCGACGGATCCACCTGTGTCACGACCAACACCACCCGGCCGGCGTCGTGGACACACTCCGGTGGGGACGGTCGGGTCGCACTCAAGCGCACGTCCGACGGGTGCCGGACGTGCACGGGCCCAGCTCAGCGCAGCCCGGTGGACACACCCGCGACACTCGGCACACGGCGTCGAAGGCCCCGCCACCGAGCGCCCCGCCTCCGCCGGGTGTGCGAGCGCGCTACGCGGGAGTCGGCGGTGCCGGTCGGAGCGGAACCGGTGCCACGGCAGCCCCTCGGATCTCCAACGGATGACGTGGTCATCGGTTAGTTGTCGCCGGCGTCCGCGGTATCGGCCGCCAGCATCCCCTCCCCCGCGTACGGCCCGTCACCGTTCGCCGCTGGCCGGGATTGCGTGGTCGCGATACCTAGAACTACTATGCATTGCAGTTCTAGGGTTAGGAGGTCACATGCACATCACCAAGGACCTCGTCGCGGCCTCGGCGACGCCGCTCGTGCTGGGGATCCTCGCCGAAGGAGACAGCTACGGATACGCGATCCTCAAACAGGTCAATGAATTGTCGGGTGGGCAACTGGAGTGGACCGACGGCCTGCTCTACCCGCTGCTGCACCGCCTGGAGCGGCTCGGTCACGTCGAGTCGGCATGGGAGACCCCACCCGGGGGACGCCGCCGCAAGTACTACCGCATCACCAACCAGGGCCGCGCCGAGCTTGCCGAGCAGCGTCGCCAATGGGCTGCGGTCGTCGACGCCCTGCGGGGTGTCTGGAGCACGACCCAGTCCGTCAAGCCGATCATGACACCGGCATGGGAGGCGTGACGATGCCCGTCGAGAGTGACCTTGAGGGCCAGATCGCCGAGTGGCGGGCCTACATGAATCGCCGCCGGGAGCTGCACCGCACCGACACCGAGGAGTTGGAAGACCATCTTCGCGGACGAATCACCGACCTGACCGAGTCGGGCCTGCACACCGACGAGGCGTTCCTCATCGCCGTCAAGCGCATGGGCAGCCTCGACGAGCTGTCCCGGGAGTTCGCCCGCGAGCATTCCGAGCGGCTGTGGAAGCAGCTCGTACTCCCCGGGGAGCCGGACGCGCCGGCCGCCGCCCGTATCCGTCGCGAATTGCCCGTCATGGTGCTCTGCGCGGCCATCGCGGCGCTCGCGATCAAGGTGCCGGGCTGGTTCGGGCTGGACATGGCGGGGGACGATTCCGGCTTCTACGCGCGAAACCTCAGCCTTTTCGCGCTGCCGGCGCTGGCCGCGTACTTCGCCTGGCAACGCCGGGTCGGCACCCAGGTCATCGGGATACTCGCGCTGCTGTTCGTTCTCGGCGCGGTCGCCGCGAACGCCTATCCGCTCGACAACGACTCGCACACCACCGTGCTCACGGCGATCCATCTGCCGCTCGCGCTCTGGTTGGTCGTCGGTGTCGCGTACGTCGGCGGCGACTGGCGTTCAGACCGGAGGCGGATGGACTTCATCCGATTCACCGGGGAATGGCTGATCTACCTCACCCTCATCGGGCTGGGTGGTGGCGTACTCATGGCCTTCACGATGGGCACCTTCAGTGCCATCGGGCTCAACGCCGAGGGATTCGTCCAGTCGTGGCTGCTGCCGTGCGGCGGAATGGCCGCCATCATCGTCTCGGCGTGGCTGGTGGAGGCCAAGCAGAGCGTCATCGAGAACATGGCGCCGGTGCTGACCCGCGTCTTCACCCCGCTTTTCGCGGCCACCCTGCTGGCCTTCCTGATCGCGTTCATCTGGACCAACAACGGCATCGACGTCGAGCGCGACGTGCTCATCCTCTTCGACCTGCTGCTCGTCGTCGTGTTGGGTCTGCTGTTGTACGCCATCTCCGCCCGTGACTTCGCGGCCCGATCCGGTTTCTTCGACCGCTTGCAGCTCGCGCTCGTCGTCAGCGCTCTGCTCATCGACGTCATCGTGCTGGTGGCGATCACCGGCCGGATCACCGAATGGGGCTTCAGCCCCAACAAGACCGCGGCACTGGGCGAAAACGTCATCCTGCTCACCAACCTGGCATGGACGGCATGGCTGTTCCTCGGCTTCGTACGCGGCCGGATGCCCTTCGCCCGCCTGGAAAACTGGCAGACCCGTTACGTGGTCGTGTACGCCGCCTGGGCCTGGGCCGTCGTCCTCGCCTTCCCACCCCTGTTCAACTTCGCCTGAGCCGGATCCGGCCCGTTCGACCCCGCCACTGCCGGACGGGGTCGGGCGGGCCGTCCCGCATCTTGGCACCGGCGCTGGGGAGCACCGGCAGCGAAGCGACCAAGACCGAGGGCACCTGGGCCGCTGACCGGGGCCGGCTCGTCTGAGTCGTACGGACGGTTGCGCTGGTTCCTCTCGTTCGCCACGTCGTGCCACGTCGCACATTGACGGCATTCCAGCGGAACTGTTGGATCTTCGACCGTTACCGGGCATGGCGAGGATTCCCGGCCGGCAGCCCGGTACCCCCTGACCGGACGGCGGTTCCACGACCACGGCCTGCGGACACGGTCTTCCACGATCGGTCCTCGCGCGCGTTCGGTCCCCGGCCCGGGCCCCTCCCGCACGATCGGTGCGGACCGAACCCGATCGTTCGACGCCAGTAGATCCTCCAGCCATGGACATGCTTCAATAGCTGCGTACCGTCCCCTTCGAAAGGCGGCGGCCATGCGCCTCCGTGGTCCAGGTCCTTGTCGTTTAGCCGATGACCGCCAATCCCGCCGGAAGAGTCACGTAGACGATCGACGCGGGGGCGGCTGACCGTGACGAGATTCGCGGCTGCCCCACTCCATGCGGGTCGGGGTACCAGTCGTCGGTCCGACAAGTGGTCTCGGCGCATTCACGACCTGCCACTCGGCCTGCCCGACGAAAGCTGATTCCCGATTCAGCTCCCCCGTGCCGGATCGTCGACTCCCGTCGATCCGGGGTCCCTGCACGGCTTGTGAACACGAAGTGGATGGGGATTCTCTGATGGCCAACTTGCGGGATTACCTGGACTCTCGAAGCCTCACCAATCAAGTGCTGATCGCACCGGACATCGACACGTTGCTGCGGTCGGTGGATCAGGTGGTGGTCCGTCCCGGCACACCGACGACGCTCGACGGTCGAATCCTGGTGAACCCGGTGCTGCCCGGTTTCCTCAGCTTCACCGTGGCCACCGGACACCCCGCGATGGTGACCGTGGAGGGAACCCCCGTCAACTGGCGCGTGGACATCGCCCTGCTGGGCACGGCGGGCCCGCTGTTCTACCTCCCGACGACGCCGCCGCTCGTGCCCGCCGAGCCGCGTTCGGGCGGCACGGGCGCCGGCCGGCAGGAGTGGCTGGAGCCGGTCGCGGGGCGGCTACGGGTGGACGGCGAACTGGTCGTACGGGTGACGGGTACGGCGGGTCAGGCAGCGCGGATGCGGTTGCTGCCCAAGGGACTGGCCGAGGACGAGCTGATAACGGTACGCCTCAACCCCCCGGCGATGTTGTTCGGTACGACCGGCGTCGGTATGGCCTTCACCGGCGGCGTCATCCTGATCGACGACAACCCGACGCTCTCCCCGCCCGGTCAGGAGCCGGCGTGGCGTGGACTGTCGATCCCGGAACTGAAGCTGTACGTGCCACGTGGTGTTCCGCTCGCCGGCGGCACCACGGTCACCGCCAGCCTCTCGCTGACCAGCCCGGCGGGAGTGGACGCCACGGCAACCGTACGACTGCCGGCGGTGGACGGCCGCCCCGAGTTGACCGCCACCGTCGAGTGGCGGGACCCTGCGGCGACCCGCCTCGGCGACCTCCTGCCGACGCTCGTCGACATCGTCGCGGTGCTGCCGATCGACGGCACGACGGTTCCCGCACTGGGTGAGGAGCTGACTGTCGGCGGCGGCAACCCGACGAGGGTCCGGGTCCGCTACGCTCGCGACCCCCGGCAGAACCCGGTGGTCATCGGGTTCACCGCGGCCCTTGAGTCCGACGGTGACCAGGGCCTGATCGCCGTACGCGCCACCGCGCAGTCGTCGGTGGCCCCCAAGGCGGTCATCACCGCCGCGGCACTGGCCACCGCGGTCATGGCCGACGCACCGAAGCCCCCGCCACGCCCCGGCGACGACGGCAGCGGGGCACTGGTGCACGGCCTGCTCGTGGCCGCGCTCGGGCTCAGTGCCCTGCTCACCCAGCAGGGCCAGGTCGTCGTGCACGGGGTCACCATCGGCTACACCACGGCCTCGGTGTTCGACTTCACCGTCGACTACAGCGCCGACATCGTGGTCAAGCCGCTCACCGTGGGCGGTGGCAACGGGTTCGGCGTGAGCATGGATCCGGCCCGGCCGATGCGGGTGCGCTTCCACGGAGTGCGGCTGCGGGTCGACATGTCCGCCACCGGGCTCGACCGCTACACCCTCGACTACCGCACCGCGCGGGTGGACGTCGAGGACCCGGGGGGCTGGCAGGTCGAACACCTCGGGTCGCTCTTCGACGTACTGGGCACCCGGTCGGGCAGGGGCTCGACGTGGTTCGAGGTGGATCTGTCCTTTGCCCTGGACCTCGGGCCGGTACGGGTGGAGGGCGCCACCATCCGGGCCACGGTGGACGGTGGCACGCTCGACGTCTCCCTGCGCGGGCTGGCGGTGACGCTGGCCTTCCCCGGCGCGGGCGGTGGTCTGGACGTCATCGAGGGAAGGGGACAACTCAAGATCCTCCCCGACGCCACCACCGGCCGCCCGATCACCGACATCCGGTTGGCGGCGAGCATCCCGCCACTGAACCTCGCCGCCGACGCGTACCTGATGACCGCCGACCACGGCCCGGACGGCAACCAGATCCTGGTCGCGTTCGCCATCGACCTGCCCGGACCGGTGCCGCTGGGCCCGACCGGCCTCGGCGTCTTCGGCTTCATGGGCGTCTTCGGCGCCAACACCGCGATCACGCTGCCACCCGGTGACGACATCGTCGCCCAGCAGCTCTCCTGGGACCCACGCCGGACCGGCCACACCCGGTTCGAGCCGGGTAGCACGACCCTCGGCATCGGCGCGGTGCTGGGCACCGTTCCGGACCTGGGGTTCACCTTCTCCGCCAGGGCGATGTTCGCGCTGAGCGTGCCCGACGTGGCCGTCAACGCCAGTCTCAAGGGCACACTGCTCGGGCCGAGGGCACGGCTCAGCGAGATCGGAGCCCCGCCGAACGGAGACATGATCAATTACCTGGGCGGGCTGGCGTACGGCGACGACGGCCTCACCATCGGGCTGCGTGGCAGCTACCGCGTACCCGTGCTGTTCGAACTGACCGTGCCCATCGGCGCGCACTTCCCCAAGCACGGCAAGGACTGGTTCCTGCGGGTCGGCGGCGACCGCAAGCACGACCGGGGCGCCCCGGTGCTGGCGACCATCCTGCCGGACATCCTCGACGAGCACGCCTGGGCGTTCCTCATGATCGGGGGCGATGGCCTGCCCGACCTGTTCGACGACGGCCGCGACCTCAGCGGCTTCTCCGTGGGCATGGGCGCCGGCTGGCATCGCGACCTGCGTTTCGGCCCGCTGGGCCTGAAGATGTCCGCGTCGCTGGTCGCCGGGATCGGCACGATGCCCTACGAGAGCGGAGGGGAACAGTCACCGGTCCTGGCCGCCGAGGGCCACCTGGCCGGGTCGCTCGACCTCGGCCCGGTGTCGGTCGCCGCGAGCGCGGCGCTGAAGCTCCAGGTCGGTCCCGGCACCCGGCACCTGGTCGACTTCCACGTCTGCGGGGAGGTGGACCTGGCCTTCTTCTCCATCGGCGGCTGCGTGGACTTCCGCCTCGGCGACGAGCCAGGGGCGCCGCCGATCCCGCTGGTCAGCCCGCTCACCGGGGTCGCGCTGATGGACCGCAACGGCCGTACGATCGCCGACGCGGCCACCGACCCGGACAACGCACCGGTGGTGTGGCCGGACGTGGTGCCGGTGCTGGCCTTCACCGTCGGTCCCCGCCCCGAGGCGGACACGCCCGGCGACCTCGGACCGTTCCGGCTCGTCGACCCGCATCCCAGCACCGGTGAGGTCGGCACCACGGAACTGCGGTACCACTACGCGCTCACCCACCTGAACATGGTCAGCGTCACCGACCAGGGCGAGATCCCGTTGCCCGGCAATCCGGACGCCACCTGGTGGATACCGGCCGCCGACCAGAACTCGCCCAACCCACTGACCAGCGCGCGGCACCTCAGCCTGCTCTCCACCGACCCCGTCCCGTGGATCCAGACCCTGGCCGACGGCGGCGAGAGCCTGCCGGAGGACCCGCTGATCCCGCTGCGCAACCTCTGCGGACCGTCGCTCACCGCCCAAGCCGGCTGGCTGCTGGGCGCCGACGCCAGACGTACCGCGACCGGCTGGGAGGTGCCACCGGAGGCGTTGCCAGCCGACCGGTTCCGCTCGCGGGTGACGGGGCGGGTGACGGTCACCCTGGACAACGAGCCGCTACGGGCGTCGTGGTTGGCCTCGGTTGGTCTCCCCGCCCCGATCCACCCCGGTGGTCCCCGTCAGATCACCGGCGGGCTCTCCACCCCGGACCGCGCCTTCACCGGCGGGCTGCTCCTGCCCCATCCCCTCCAGGGAGAATGGCGCGCGGCTACCGGCGCGCCGATGCTCGCCCTCGCGCAGTTCACCTTCGACGAGCCCATCTCCCAGCCCAGGCTCTGGCTCCGGGTGCGGGCGACCACGACGGAGGACACCATCCGCGTGTTCTCGTGGAACTCCAACACCGAGTGGACCCGCGCACACACCCTCAGCCCGGACCCCAACCATCGCGTCTACTGCTACACCCCGCCCCCGAACGTGCTTGAGCGCGGCTTCCGCCTGTACTACTACGCGCGCAACCGGGTCGAGGTGCTGGGCGTACGCGGGATGCACCACCTGGCGCAGAACGATGCGGCAGCAGTGAACGCAAGCAGGTCACAGGCTGCCGCCGCCGGCCGCACGGAGGCCGACCGGCCGCTGGACGACACCACCAACCTGCTCCGGCCCGACACCCTCTACAAGATCACCAACACGGTGTTGGTGCGGGCCGGGCAGGAGCAGGCGGTCCTGCCGAGCACGGACTACTACTTCCGCACCGCACCGGAGACCGGCACGAGAAAGGCGCCACCGCCCTTCGCCGCGAGCGCCTTCACGCCGATCTTCCGAGCCGTCGACCGGTTCGACCCGGCCTACCTCGAGCGGTACCTGCTCGGCTACGTGCCCGGCGACGGCACCCGGTTCTGGTATCACGACGATCCGGTCGCGGCGAGCTTCAGCCGGAAGCACATCACCGCGCTGGCGGGGCGCTACGAGTACGACACGCTCCTGCGACTGCGCCGTACCGACACCCAACCCGAGGCGTCCCCACCGCCCGACCCGGTCACCGCACGCCTGGTCGGGCTGATCGGGGCGTGGCAACTCGCCACGGCTGACCGGCGGCTGCACGCCCTGGCGCTGGCGTCCACCGGGGCATGTCGTCGCCCGGCCGTCGGGGCGTCATTGGTGCCCGAGGTCCCCCTGGAGCCACGCGGGACCTACGACCTGGCCGTCTGGTTCCGCAGGCGCGGACAGAGCCATGGGGGTGTCGGCCTGCCCGGCGTGGTGTTCACCACCTCCCGCTACGCCTCCGCTCTCGAACAATTCGGCGACCTGGGTTTCATCAGCACCGGGACCACCGGCATCGCCAGTGACCTGGCGGTGACGGCACCCACGACACTGCCCCCGCCGAGCAGCGGCGACGGTGTGTTCGCCCGGGTACTCCGCGACCTGGGCCTCGACCTGCGCCCGGCGCCCCGGGCCAGGACGAGCGCGCTGTGGATCCGCAGCGGCTCCGGTTGGGTGCTGTCCGGGGTGCTGCTGGAGTCGCCGGAACCGCTGGAGCGGCCGGACATGGGCCGGGAGCCCGGTGCCGACGGGAACGCCCCGCCCCGGGTCCAACTGCGGTCGCTGAATGCTCCCAACGTCTTCGACCAGGTGTGGCGGGACAGTTCCGGGTGCCGGGTGCTGCTGCGTACGACCTCACCCGCGGTGCCCGCCTACGGATTGCGGCTGGCCATCCAGGAAAACCGCCCCCTCGCCACCGGCGGGACCACCACGGTGACGACGAACTTGCTCTGCTCGTGCAACACCACACCCCGCTTCGCCGAGGAGATCTGATGTCCGACAAGGGATTCTCGCGTCGCACCCTGCTCGGCGGCGCGGTGGCCAGCGGCGTCGCGTCGGTGGTGCCCGGCAACCCGGCCGCCGCCCAACCGGCGGCAGAACTCGCCGCCGCCGGCCGGTCGATGGTGGCCCCGTCCCACCTGCTGCGCGCGTCGGCGATCACCACGGCGGGCGACCCCTGGCTGCCCGACGGCACCCACCTGCGGGTGAACCTCGCACCACGGCTGGGCTTTCCGCTGCACCCGTTCACCGCGTTCCGGATCGACGTGGTGCCGATCTACACCCGACCGGACAAGCTCGAACCCTCGACGACCCACGTCTGGTTGAACGCCGACCTCTCCGTCGCCGGCACCGGTGGCGGAATCCGGCACACCAGTGCGAACGACGTCCACTACCTCGTGATCCACGGCTGGCAGTGGACGTTCCGGGCGGTCCGGTGCTGCTTCGTCCGCCTGCTCACCCAGTCGGGCAGCGCCTTCCGGGTCGACGTGCTGGACCCGGCGACCGAACTGCCGGATACCGAGCCCAGAGTGCTGGCGAGCCGCACCGCGTCGCCGTACGAGTTCGGCGGCACCGACATCATGCTGCTGCGGATCAGTGGCGCGGGCGTGGTCGACCTGGTCGAGATCGTCAGCACGGAGTCGCCGTACATCACGATCGACCCCGCCCGGGCGGTCTCCTTCGGTCTGCCGACCGGCGCCGGCCCCTGGTACGTGCCCGACCCGACGACCAATCCGGCGACCGCGGCCCGGACCCGCGTCGAGCAGGATGCGGCCAAACGCATGGGCCCGCCGGACCGTCCGGACGGCGCGGTGACCGCGCTGACCCCGGCCGACGAGGTGAACCGGGTGCAGGCCCTGTCCGGCGCGCCGTCGGGCCTCGACTACTGGCTCGGCCGGTGCTTCACCGATCCGGTGACGCCACCGCTCGACACCTCGGTCAGCCTCGCCGGGGGCGCGGTCCCGGCCGCCTCCGGCTCGATCTCCCCACTCTCCGCGCTGCTCGCCTCGGCCGTCGACCCGGCTGTCGCCCGCCACCTCGGGCTGGCCACCCGGGTGGAACCGCCGACCAGCGCGTCGGCGTGCACCCTGTGGATGGTCGCCGGACTGTGGCTGCTGCCGATGGACCGGCCGCACGACGCCGGCACGCTACGATCGCTCGTCACCGGCTTCCCGCCGCCGGCCAACGTCGTGTCCGCGCTGTACAGCCGGTATCCCGGCCTGTCGACACTGGCCGCCCAACGGCTGGCCCAGTTGCAGGCGGCGCGACCCGGGGACGGCTGGACCGCCGTACCGCTGATGGCGGTGGCCGTCGCGGCCAAGACCGCGCCGGACCGGCCCGCTCCCCCGCGCACCATCGCCATGCCACCGAGCACCTGGCGGGTGACGACCGGTCAGCGGCTGTGGACCCAGCGGATCCCGCTGCTGGGCCCGGCCGCCGGCGGCATGCTCGGGCTGGCCAGGCTGACCCCGGGGGCCCCGGTGTCACTGCACGACACCATCCAGGTCGGATCGGTGCACCGGGCACGCGCCATGGTCGCCCACTGGGACAAGCACCACAACGACGCGGGCATGGTCACCGATCTCGCGGTCCCCGGTCAGGCCGCGTCCTGGGGGCTGTGGCGGGCCGACGAATTCGGTCGGTGGAGCGACCGCACCGTGGTCACCGCGTCCGCGCCACCCACGGTCGGCCCGCCGACACCCACCGTCGAAGCCGAGTTCCGGCCCGCCACCCCGGTTGGCGGGCTCCAGCCACGGTCGCCCGGCACGCTGCGGATCCGGATCGGCGTACCCGGGCCCACCCTGCCGGGCCGGCTGCCCTCCCGGGACGTGATCGGCCCCGGCGGGGCGCCGGCGACCCTCGCCCTGCTGACCGTGGACGGCGTGGAACAGCCCACGGTCCCGGTGCCCTCGGGCGCGACATCGGTCGTGGCCACCGTCGCGGTACGCGAGTTCGGCGTGGGCGAGACGGCGGCGATACCCGTCATCGCCCGGCTGGTCGACGCGGCCGGTCAGGCGTCCGAACCCGCACAGGTCGACCGTACGGTGCACGACCCACGGGCCTACGCCCCGCTGCACGTCGCGCCGACCCTGCTGTTCGCCGGCGAGCAGGATCCGATGGGTGACAGCGAGGTCGGCCTCGAGTGGAGCGGTGGCGCGTGGGGATATCGGGTGTACCTCGGCGACGAACACCGGCTGGGCGGCTCGGGCAACGGCCAACGGTGCACGCGGGCAGCCGAGGTCTGGGCACGGTCGGGAGAGCTCACCGACCGGCGTCGCTTCACTCTCGTCACACCGAAACCGCTGCGGGCCGCGCCGGATGGGGTGGTGCGCTTCACCCACCGACTGCCCGGGTCGCTGCGCCACGTGCAGTTCGTCCGGGTGGTACCGGTGACCAGCGCCGGGGTGGAGACCGCGTTCGAGACCTGCGGACTGACGCCGATCGCGGTGCCCGCCCCGGACCGCCCGCCCGCGCCGGTCGTGCGGGTACAGCCGCGCGCGGACGGCCGGGTGGACGTCACCATCACCGCCACAGGGCTGCGCGACGACCTGCTCACCGGGCACACCGAGCCGCCACAGGCACGGCTGCGCCGCGGACGCCTGACCAACAACGACCCCGAGTACGTCCCCGTCGTACAGACCGGAATTCCGCTCACCCGTGATGCCGACGGCACCTGGTCGGTCACCGTCACCGACGGTCCGGCCGCAGGCTTTCCCGGGTTCGTCCGGCTGACCTGGCTGGCCGAGGTGCGCTACCCGGCCGAACCGCACCTGCCCACGGGCGCCCTGCCCGTCGAGAGCCAGATCCATCCGATCGCGGGCGCCCAACCGGGTCCGCAGGTGTCCGGCTGGGGCCCGACGTCCCCACCTGCCAGCACGCTGCTCACGCCGGAGACCGCACTCGTACCCCGGGCCATGGTCCGGTGGGGTCAGTTCAACGAGATCCTCGTGACGAACACGCCGGTGTCCCACCGGCATGCGATCGCACCACATCAACTCGTGGTCCACCGGATCTACCCACCCGGGGCGAACCCGACCGTCGTCCTGCCCCCGGTGCCGATCACCGGCACCACGACGGTCGTACGCGACACCGCCGTCAATCCCCGCCCCCTCAGGTACGCGGTGGTGATCGTCGACCCGACCAACCGCTCCACCGCCCCCGTGTACGTCCAGTGACCGCACTCGACGGCAGGGCCGAAACGGTCCGCGTCCCCGCCGTCAAAGATTAGTAAAGTTTGTGAACAGAAGATGTTACAGTCACTCCTATCAATGCGGAGCCGACTGTCGGTCCGCAGGATCCCAGGAAGGAGTGATCACATGTCCAGACTGCGCGCCCTGGTCGCGCTCGCGGCACTCGTTGTCGCCAGCGCACTGGTGGCGATCATCCCGTCGACTCCGGCATCAGCGGCGGCGTGCTCCGCATCGTGGCAGTCCTCGGCCGTCTACTGGGGAGGCAACCAGGTCTCGCACAACGGCCGCAACTACCAGGCCCTGTGGTGGACCCAGAACGAGGCACCGCCCGGCACCACCGGCGTCTGGCGGGATCTCGGCGCCTGCGGCGGCGGCACCACGCCGCCTCCCGGCGGAAGCTGCAACTACCCGAACTGGGCCGCCGGCACCTGGTACCCCACCGGGAGCATCGTGCGGTACACCAACGGGCTGTACTACATCGCCGAGCACGAAAACCCGGGCTACGACCCCATCATCAGCACCTGGTACTGGGAGCCGTACACCTGCGGCGGCCAACCACCCACCACCCCGCCCCCGACCAACCCCGGCGGTTTCGTGGTCACTGAGGCCCAGTTCAACCAGATGTTCCCGGGCCGCAATTCCTTCTACACGTACTCCGGACTCGTCGCCGCCCTCACCGCCTACTCGGCGTTCGCGAGGACCGGCAGCGCCACCGTCCAGCGTCAGGAAGCCGCGGCCTTCCTGGCGAACGTGCACCACGAGACCGGCGGACTCGTCCACATCGTGGAGCAGAACACCGCGAACTACCCGCACTACTGCGACTACGGGCAGTCGTACGGC
This sequence comes from Micromonospora sp. NPDC050417, assembly GCF_044458865.1. Lineage (NCBI taxonomy): Bacteria > Bacillati > Actinomycetota > Actinomycetes > Micromonosporales > Micromonosporaceae > Micromonospora > Micromonospora sp. NPDC050417. The sequence continues at coordinate 25,544 of NZ_JBITIH010000013.1, read as the reverse complement.
TGCCCCGCCGGGCAGGCCGCCTACTACGGGCGCGGCCCGATTCAGCTGAGCTGGAACTTCAACTACAACGCCGCCGGGAACGCCCTCGGGTTGCCCCTGCTGACCAACCCCTGGCTGGTGCAGAACGACGCGGCGGTGGCCTGGAAGACCGGCATCTGGTACTGGATGACCCAGAACGGGCCGGGCACCATGACCGCCCACAACGCGATGGTCAACGGCGCCGGGTTCGGCGAGACCATCCGCAGCATCAACGGCTCGATCGAATGCAACGGCGGTAACCCCGGCCAGGTGCAGAGCCGTGTGACGAAGTACCAGCAGTTCGTGGGCATCCTCGGCGTACCCGCCGGGGCCAATCTCTACTGCTGATCCGCGGTCGGGCCTCGTCCATCGCCGCCGCGACGACGAGGCCCGGCAAGCGGGCGCGGGCCGGGCCGCCCAACTCGGGCGGCCCGACTATCGGCTCGTCGTCCCAGCCGCCGTGTCCGGATTCGACGGGGCGCCGGCGGGCGAACCGGGTACGGCAAGGCCGGCCCGGATCACCGGGTAGACGCGGCGCATCAGCTCGTCGTCGTCGCGGAAGCGCCGCATCGCCTGTAGACCGACGATCAAGGTCTTGACGTCGGCGGCCCGTACGTCGGGCCGGACGGTTCCGGCCCGCTGGGCCCGGGCGAGGATGTCCGCCACCATGCCCATGAACTCACGCTCGGCGTCCGGCAGCGCCTCCGCCAGGTCGAAGCCGGTACCCGCCAACGCGTCCGAGAACCCGAGATCGCTCGCGCCCTGCTCGGCCATCTGGAACAGGAAGGCGTAGAGCCCCTCCCCCGGGTCGGTTTCGGCCTGGGTGCGTGCCCGTTCGACGACCTGGTGCATCCGGTCGGCCACGATCGCCTGGAGCAGCGACTCCTTTGTCGGGAAGTGCCGGTAGACGGTGCCCGCGCCCACGCCGGCCCGGCGGGCGATCTCGTCGATCGGGACACCCGCGCCTTCCTCGGCGAAGGTCTCGTACGCGACCCGCAGCACGCGCGCTCGGTTGCGGGCCGCGTCGGCGCGCAGTGGCCGAGTTTTCTCCGTCAACGATCCTCCTGACAGGCCGGGCGCACGTTCCGCCGCCCCTCAAACCGGAACGTGCGCCCCGATTATATCGGAGAAAGCCGTACGCGCAGGAACGCGACGGAGTCGCATCACTGCACGTCGATCACGACCTTGCCGGTGCTGGCGCCACTCTCCACGAGGGCGTGCGCGTCGGCGACGGTGGCCAGGGTGAACCGCCGGGGGTCGAGGAGAGGCTTCAGCCCGCCCGCGTCGGCCAGGGCGGCGGCCTCGCGCAGAATCTCGCCGTGGTGCTCGCGTCCCTGACCGGTCAGCATCGGCATCAGGGTGAAGACCCCGGAGTAGCTGGCGCCACGGAACGACAGCGGCGCAAGGCTGTGGGTGCCCCAGCCGAGTGCGCTGACGACGTGGCCGGTGTAGGTGCGGACCGCGGTGAAGGACAGGTCGAGGGTGGCGCCGCCGATGGTGTCGAAGACGACGTCGAAGCCCTCGCCGTCGGTGTGCTCGGCGACGTAGTCCTCGGCCGGGGTGGTGCTGTAGTCGATCGGAGTGGCCCCGAGGCGTGCGATGGTCTCCAGGTTCCGGGTTGATCCGGTGGCGAAGACCTCGGCACCCCTGGCGCGGGCGATCTGGACGGCCATCTGTCCGACTCCGCCGGCACCGCCGTGGACCAGCACCCGCTGCCCGGCGCTCACCTGCGCCCGGTCCACCAGCGCCTCCCAACTGGTGACGACGGCGAGCGGCGCTACCGCGGCCTCCCGCAGGCTCAGCGACTCCGGTTTGGGGGCGATCAGCCGGGCATCGACGGCCACGTACTCGGCAAGTGATCCCTGAAGATCGCCGACGCCGCCGGTCAGCCCGTACACCTCGTCGCCGGGAGCGAAGCCGGTGACCTCGGGGCCGACCTCGGCCACGACGCCGGCCAGGTCCATACCGAGTACGGCCGGCAGTTGGCTCCGCGCGTGTGCGGCCTTTCCCGCTCGGATCTTGGTATCCAGCGGGTTGACACCGCTGGCCGCGACCCGGACCAACACCTGTCCGGGACCGGGTGCTGGTTTCTCGATTTCCTCCAGGACCAGCGGGCCGCCGAATTCCCTGAGCAGTACGCCGCGCATGGCGCTTACCTCTTCTTCGAGTGCCGAAAGTTCGATCTGTAGCTATTGAGGAACGGGGATCAGGACGCGTGGGCGACCAGTGACCGGGCGGCGTCTTTCGCCTCGTCCACCACCGCTCGGTCCTGGAGCAGTCGACCGGAGGCCAACGCGCCATCGATCAGGAGCCCGATCTGCCGGGCCAGTGCGACCGGGTCAGCCGCACCGACCCGCGTGGTCAACTCCGTGAGCCACGCCTGCCGGCGCTCGATGTGACGAATGGTGATCGAACGGGCCTCCGAGTCCAACGGCGCCTCGACCGCCGCGCTGACGAAAGGGCAACCGAAGAAGCCGTGCCGGTCGAAGGCGTCGAGGAGCGCGTCGAAGAGCCCGACCAGTTGATTAGCCGGCTGGTCACCGGAGCGCGCCGCGGCTGCCTGCAGTTGCGCCATCCAGGAGTCGTCGGTCCGCCGCAGGTAGGCGGCCACCAGTTCGTCCTTGGTGCGGAAATGTACGTACAGCGTCGACTTGGCCACCCCGGACTCGGCGATGACCTGCTCGATACCGACGCCACGCAGCCCATTGGCGTAGAACAGCTCCCCGGCGGTGCGGAGGATGCGCTCCTCGGTGTTGGTCTTCCTCGTTCTCGTCGCCATGATCCCTCCCTTAATCGAACAGACTAGTCCGTTCGATTAAGAGCGACAACGTGGCCGCCGCCACGAAAGCCAGTGCCTCCAGCCGCATCACCGTCGCGGTCAGCCCGGCCACCGACCGCCCGCGCTCCGCCGGCGGCCTCCGCGCGCAGTGGCCGGAATCTCCTCAGCTCACGCCCCCCTGGCAAGCGGGGCGCACGTTCCGGTACGGTCATAAACGGAACGTACGCCCCGATTATCTTCCGGAGGAAGAATATGCCCAGGCAGCGGTGGACCGCCAACGACGTCCCGAGCCAGCACGGCAGGGTTGCCGTGATCACCGGCGCGAACACGGGCGTCGGCTTCGAGACCGCCAAGGCGCTCGCCGTACGCGGTGCCGCCGTCGTGCTCGCCGTACGCGACGTCGACAAGGGCAGGCAGGCCGCAGCCCAGATCACCGACGCCGCCAACGGCGCCGACGTCACGGTGCTGCGGCTCGACCTCGCCTCGCTGGCTTCGGTCCGCGCCGCCGCCGAGGAGCTACGCACCACCCACCCCCGGATCGATCTGCTGATCAACAACGCTGGCGTGATGTACACCCCGCAACTCACCACGGACGACGGCTTCGAGCTGCAGTTCGGCACCAACCACCTGGGCCACTTCGCCCTCACCGGACTGTTGCTCGACACGATCCTGCGGGCTCCCCGCTCCCGTGTGGTCACTGTCAGCAGCGCGGGTCACCGGCAGGGCGGCCCCATGGACCTCGACGACCTCAACTGGACCACCCGGTCGTACGGTCGGGTCGCCGCGTACGCACACTCCAAGCTCGCCAACCTGATGTTCACCTACGAACTCCAGCGCCGACTGTCCGGCAGGAACGACACCATGGCCGTCGCGGCGCACCCTGGAGGATCGGACACCGGAGGATCCCGAACCTCGGTGTCGCTGCAACCGGCGATCTTCCGGGCGGCGTTCGCCGTCGTACGCCCCATGCTGCTCCAGCCCGCCGAGATGGGCGCGCTGCCCACGCTTCGCGCCGCCACCGATCCGAGCGTGGCGGGAGGCCAGTACTACGGTCCCGAGGGCTTCATGGAGAGCAAGGGGCACCCGAAGGTCGTACGGTCGAGCCCACAGTCGTACGACGTCGCCACCCAACGGCGGTTGTGGTCGATCTCCGAAGACCTGACCGGCGTACGGTTCCCGGCGTAGCAACCGGCCGAAGGAACGACTGTTCGACGCGGTGCCGGACGCGATCGTGAGGCGGACGGCGCGACCATCCCCGAACCGCGGACCGTCAGGCGGTCGCGGCGGTGTGGTGCCGAACGGTGATGGTCTGCGCCTCGGTGAACTCGATCAACCCGTCGTGGCCGCTCTCCACACCGATGCCGGACTGCTTACGTCCGCCGAAGGCCACCTGCGGAGTGAGGTGCATGATCTCGTTGACCCAGACGGTGCCGGCGTCGAGCCGGCGGGCGACGGCGAGAGCGGCGTCGGGGTCGGCCGACCAGACCGAGGCCCCGAGGGCGTACTCGCCGGCGTTTGCTCGGGCCACGACATCGTCGACATCGTCGAAGCGCAGCAGCGGCAGGACGGGGCCGAACTGCTCCTCGCGGACGATCCGAGACTCCTCCGGCGGGTTGTCCACCAGTGTCACGGGAACGAAGAAGCCCGGGCCCGGCTCCGGCGTCCCGCCGGTCAGGAACGTGTACCCCTGTCGTCGGCAGTCCTCGACCAGGTCAAGCACGGTTTCGTACTGCCGACGGTTGGAGATCGGGCCGAGTTGAGTGCCCTCCTGCCTCGGATCCCCGATTCGGACCGTGGCGGCGTACGCGGCGAGGGCCTGGGTGAGTTCCTCGTAGATGTCGGCGTGGATGTAGATCCGCTTGGCTGCCAGGCAGATCTGGCCGGTGTTGCTGAACGCGGCCCAGAACAGCTTCTCCGCCATGCCCGGTACGTCCACGTCGGGCAGCACGATCGCCGGATCGTTCCCGCCCAACTCAAGGGTGATCCGGGTCAGGGTCGGTGCGGCGCCGGCCATGACCGCGCGACCGGTCTGGGTGGAGCCGGTGAAGCTCACCTTGTCGATGCCGGGGTGTCCGCTGAGCCAGGAGCCCAGGCCGCCGCTTCCCGAGACGACATTGACCACGCCGGCCGGCAGCAGGTCACGCAGCAGCTCGCCGAGGCGCAGGGTGGAGAGCGGGGTGAACGCCGAGGGTTTCACCACCACGGTGTTGCCGGCCAGCAGCGCCGGCCCGAGCTTGAAGGAGAGTTGCCCCATCGGGTAGTTCCACGGGGTGATCGCGGCGACCACGCCCAGTGGCACCCGCCGGGTCACCGACAGGCGCTCGGCGCTGTCCTCGTTCACCACTTCGGGCAGTGTCAGGGCGGCGGTCTCGCGCAGCCAGTAGCTCAACCCGGCCACCTCGGCCGTCGCCACCGCCAGCGTCTTGCCCTGCTCGGCGGTGACGAGCCGACCCAGTTCGACGACGTGCGCGTCGACCACGTCGGCCATCTGGAGCAGCAGTTTCTGCCGCTGTTCGAAGGAGACGGCGGCCCACGCGGGTGCGGCGGCACGGGCGGCGGCCACGGCGGCGTCGAGTTCCTCCCGGCTGCACTCCGGGGCGAACGCGACAACGGACTCGTCGGCGGGGTTGATCACGTCAAAGGATGACCTTCCGGACACCGCTACCCCGCCGATCGTCATGGTCAAGTTGGTGGTACCGGTCGACAACTGCGACATAAGAGGACTCCAGTGAGGGTGGATTCGGTGACGACATCTCGTCCCCGAATCCACCCTCGCGCTCTTCGACCGCCCGGAGAAGGCCGTGACTACCAGGGAGTACGGCACCCTGGCACGCCTCCGACCAGGGGCTCTACGCTGGTTGACATGCGCAGCGGCAACGCTCTTGGGGAGTTCCTCCGGGCCCACCGGGCCCAGGTCGATCCCCGAGATGTCGGGCTACGCGGGGGCGGCGACCGTCGGGTAGCCGGGCTCCGCCGCGAGGAGATCGCCGTGCTGGCCGGAGTGAGCGTCGACTACTACGCCCGCCTCGAACAGGGCCGGGAGCGCAACCCGTCCCCGCAGATACTCGACGCGATCGGACGGACCCTGCGGCTCGACCCGGACGGGCGGGGCCACCTTTTCCGGCTCGCCGGGCTTAATCCCAGGCTGGGTCCGGACAAGTCCCGTGACCTGGTCCATCCCGCGCTGCTGCGACTACTGGATGCCTTCCCCACCTCGGCCGCGTACGTGCTCAATCCCGCATTCGACGTGCTCGCCACCAACAGCGTCGCGGCGGCGCTACTCTCCCCGTTCGCGGGCACGACCAACATGGTGCGGGTGCTGTTCCAGCACCCGAGGGCACGCGCCGTCTTCCTGGACTGGGCGACCCTGACGGAGAACACCGTGCACGCCCTGCGCCTTGGCGCCGGGCTCTTCCCCGACGACCCGGAGATCCAGGCGCTCGTCGCCGACCTGCGGCAGAGCTCGCCGGAATTCCGCGCCCTGTGGGAGGACCAGAGCGTGCGCGGACTGACCCGCCTGTTCAAGGTCTTCCACCACCCGGACGCCGGGCGGATCGAGTTGACGTACCAGACCTTCGATGTCCGCGACGCGCCCGGTCAGCAACTGCTCGTCGGCACGCCGGAACCGGGCAGCCGCAGCGCCGAGGCGCTCGCCTACCTGGCCGCCGTACACACACCCGCCTGAGATGCAGGTCACTCCCGGCGGAGAACCTTGAGCGGGGCTCCGGTCGTCTAGCCGGGTGTGAGTGGACGTGACGCGGCGGGAGCACCCGAGCCGGACGACGAGGCGCTGGTGCGCCGCATCGCCCGGGGCGACGATGCCGCGTTCGACGAGTTCTATCGCCGTACCGCGCCGTGGCTCGCCGTACGACTGCGTCGGCGGTGCGCCGACGACGATGTGGTGGCCGAGGTGATGCAGGACGCGTACCTGGCGGTCTGGCGAGCGGCGGCCGGATACGCGGGCTCGCGGGCCGGAGGTAGCGCCGCCGGCTGGCTCTGGACCATCGCGGCGCGGCGCCTCGTCGACGCGTACCGGTCCCGGGCCCGGCGGTTACCGCCGGGCGCCGGTCTGCCCGAGACCGTCCTGACCGTTCCGGGGGCGGAGGACGAGGTGGTGGGTCGCCTCATGGACGACCCGGTTGCCAGTGCGGTGCGTGATCTGGCACCGGAACTTCGGGAGGTGGTGCAGGCCATGGTGCTCGACGAACTCTCCGTACGCGAGACGTCGGCGCTGCTCGGGGTGCCGGAGGGCACGGTCAAGACGCGCGCCCGGCGGGCCCGGGCGCTGCTGCGGGAGGTGCTGTCATGACCGCCGGCCACGCCCCGCCCGGGCTGCTTGTCCGGTACGCGACCGGTGATCATCTGCCGGCGGACGCCGTCTGGGCATTGGAAGCGCACCTGGAGGGCTGCGCCGGGTGCCGGCACCGGCTCGGCGAGGCGGTACGCGCGCAGTCCCCCGCCGTCGCGGCCGTTGTCGACACCGTGTTCGCCGCCGTGGCGCCCGTGGTGCGGGCCGAACCCGCGTCGCCGCGTCGCCGGTGGCCGGCGCTGCTGCGCTGGGCGGCCCCCGTCGCCCCCGCCTGGCTGGCGACGACCGTGGTCGTCCTGCTCGCGGCGATGCTGCTCGATCTGGCCTCGGCACAGGTCGGGCAGGTCCGGCCGTCGCTGCTGCTGCTCATCGCACCAGTGGTCCCGATGCTCGGCGTGGCCGCGTCGTGGAACCGGTCCCTCGACCCCGCGTACGAACTGGTCGCCTGCACCCCGCGCGCCGGGCTCGGCCTGGCGTTACGCCGTACCCTTGCGGCGCTCCTGGTCGTGATGCCGCCACTCGCGGTGGCCGGGGCGGTGGTCGGGGCGGCTCCGGTGCGCTGGCTGCTGCCGAGTCTCGTGTTCGTGGTCGGCGCGCTCGCGCTCGGCGCGTTCGTCGGCGTCGGCCGGGCGGCCACCGCCGTCACCGTCGGGTGGGTCGGCGCCGTGGTGGCGCCGAGCCTGGTGCGGTCGCGGATGCCGACCGTCCTCGACCCCGACAGCACCCCTGTCTGGGCGGCCTGCGCCGTGCTCGCGGTCGGTGCCGTCTTCCTCTGGCGCGATGCCTTTCAACGCGACGCCAGCCATCGATAAGGAGATCACGTGGTACGCACAGTGAGCGCCGACGAGACGGCGCCGACGACGTACGCTTGGCCGGTCCAGGCGCGGGAGCTGCGCCTACGGGCCGGTCGACACATCGCCGTCGACGGACTAGATCTTGCACTGGGGGTCGGCGTGTACGGGCTGCTCGGCCCCAACGGAGCCGGCAAGACAACGCTGATCCGGGCGCTCGCCACCGTGCTGCCACCGGTATCCGGTCGGCTGGAGATCCTCGGGCAGCCCGTCCACGGCGGCGGGAGCCTGCGGTCGGTCCGGCGCGCTCTCGGGTACCTGCCGCAGGACTTCGGGTACTACCGCCGGTTCACCGTCCGGGAGTTCCTCGAATATGTCTCGTGGCTGAAGGAGATGGCGCCGCGCGACGTACCGGACGCGGTGCAACGGGCGATCGACCGGGTGGGGCTCACCTCGCGGGCCGGCAGCACCATGCGATCGCTCTCGGGCGGCATGCTGCGCCGCGTCGGTATCGCACAGGCGATCGTGAACGAACCAAGTCTCCTGCTGCTGGACGAGCCCACGGTCGGCCTTGATCCGGAGCAGCGGATGGATGTTCGGGCGATGCTGCGCGACCTCGGACGCGACAGCTGCGTGGTGGTGGCCACACACCTGGTGGAGGATGTGGCCGCCGCGTGCACCGACGTGGTGCTGCTGCACGAGGGCCGACTCGTCTTGCAAGGGGTACCCGCCGACCTTGCCCGCGCGGCCGGTGCGGAGCCCGAGGCCAGTGGCGACAGTGAGATGGAACGCGGGTACTCGGTGCTGATGCGGCGCCACCGCGAGCAGGGCGGTCGGTCATGAGTCACCGGATCGCCTGGATCGAGCTGCGCCGCTCGGCCGCGCCGTGGGTCGGTGCATTCGTCGCCGCCCTCGCCTGGGCCCTGACGACGGACCCCGAGCGCTGGGACGGACTGTGGATGGCGACGGCTGTCGTTCACCACGACAGCCTGTGGATGTTGTGGCCGCTGGCCCTGGCCGCCGGTGCCTGGCAAGGCCGGCGCGACCACGCCGCGCGGATGACCGAGCTGGTGACGTCGACACCGCGCCCCGGTGCCGCCCGGATGGCGCCCCCGGCGGTGGTCCTCGTGGGGTGCCTTGTCGGCGGATACACGCTGGGCCTCTTCGACGGGCTCGGCCGTGCTGCGCTGACCGCCTCGTACCAGCCTGCGGGTTGGTACTGGCCGGTCCTGGTCGGCGCCCTCGGCGTCGCGGCGGCCGGGGTGCTCGGCCTCTGGCTCGGCCGGCTGATGCCGTCGCTGCTGACCGCGCCGCTGCTGGTGATCGGCGGGCTCGTGCTGGTCGCCGGCCCGCAACTGCTCTGGGAGGAGACTGGCTCGCGAGCGCTGCTGCTGACTCCCGGCTACCTCGGGTCGACCGACGAGTACTCGGCACCGGACTGGCGCGCCAACGTCGGGCAGGCGGTGTGGTTCCTGGCGCTTCTCGGCACGGGCTGGGCCTTGCTCGTCGCCGGTAGGCGCCGGACGAGGCTCCTCGCCGTACTACCGGCCGCCGTCGGTTTGGCGGTCTCCCTGTCCGTACTGCCGCCTCTCGACCGTGCGGCGCCGCGCGATCCGCGCGCGGTCGAACTGGTCTGCGCCGACGGGGAACCACGGGTCTGCGTCACCCGGCTGTACGAACCGGTCCTGCCGCAGCTCGTCGAACCGGCGCGGCGGGCGCTGACCGTGCTCGGCCGGCTGCCCCACCCTCCGACAGCGGTCATCCAGGAACCCGGCCGGTACGGAACCCACGTCGCGCAGCGCCGTGACACCGTCCACCTGAACATGACGGTGTTCAGCGACGGGACGATCAGCAGTGGTCCGGGCTCGATCGAGGAGGCGATTCTCGATGGCGCCGGCACCTGGGCCTGCGGCGCCGCCGATGACGACACCGACGCGTGGACCCGGATCGACGCTGCCCGCGTCGCCGCCGGACTCTGGCTGAGGGGTGCGGACGCCGCGCCGGAACACACGTGGGCACCGGTCCGTGAGCTGGCCGACCAAGCGTTGACAACCCTGCGCACGCTGCCGGTGGAGGTGCAGGTCGCCCGGGTGGCCGCCATGCGCGACGCGGCCCTCGACTGCAGGCCGGACCTGTACGACGTGCTCACCACCACCTGACGTCGCGCCGACGTTCAGGATCGCATGTGCAGATCGACGACCGGGACCTTCTGATAGCTGAGGGTGAGGCACAGTACGACGAAGATGCCGGCGATCGCCGCCACCAGGGGTGGTGCCATGAGCAACCCGGGCGTTATGCCGGCGATGACGAGCAACGCCACGGGGCCGCGCCACGGTCGGCGAACCTGGTACATCACCATGCCGAGCAGGGTCCGCCCGACGATGTGCAGGCCGATTCCGCCGAGGATGGTCAGTGACAACGCCGGGTTCACCTGCCCCAGCGGTCGGCGGATGTACATCTCGGCGCCGACCGCCACCACGACCGTTCCGGCGATCATGATTCCGTGGCAGTACGCGGCTGCCACCGCGGTCTTCGGGGCGGTCGTGTCGACCACGGTCCCGAGATTCCGCCCGGCTGGCAGGAAGTAGCTCCACAGCATCAGAGTCGCGTTGGCGAAGGCGAGCGCGAAGGCGAGCGTACGGAGGTAATCGAAGCCCGTCCTGCTGTAGGCGAGGCCGCTGAGCAGGACCAGCGCGCCCAGGGAGATGATGTGGACCTGTCGGTACCGCTCGGCTATGTGTTCGCCCATCACCTTCAGATGCGCCTGCGGCGCACGGTTCAGCTTCGGCACCGGCCAACCGAACCAGGCACTCAGTCCGTCGACCACGATCGCCGCCGCCCACAGCAGGAGTCGTTCCGAGGCGGGCAGGAAGGCCCCCACCAACCACAGGACGCCGGAGATGGTGAACCAGACGAGGACCCGCGCCGAACGTACCTGCAACGGAGAACCGCGCAGGGCCGGGACGAGCACGAGTCCCCGGACGATGTGGATCGTGGCGTAGGCGCCGGCGAACAGCAGGCCGTGTTCACCGAAGGCGGTCGGCACGGCGGACGCCATCAGAAGTCCGGCGAACATGATGCCGATGATGAGCTGTTGCAGTCGCGGCTCGTCCGGGTTGAACCAGTCCGTCGACCACGCCGTCGCGACCCAGATCCAGTAGACCCCGGCGAGGAGGACCATCGACTCGGCGACGTTGACCAGGCTGAGGTCGGCGAGCAGTCGCTGCGACACCCGGGTCAGGGCGAAGATCATGGCGAGGTCGAAGAAGAGTTCGTAGGAGGAGATCTGCCGGGGGTTCTTCCGTTTCCTGAGGAGCCGTTCCAGCGGAGTTCCCACGGGGGCCGCGCTGTGGTCGAGGCGTCGATAACTGAGCACGACGCCGAGCAGCACCAGGCTGACCGCGCCCGCCACGGCGAGCGGCGGCAGCCGCACCATGACGGGGGACATGGCCGCGATGACCAGCATCCCGACGGGGGCCCGCCAGGCGACCCGCCGGAACACGTCCCAGGCGTACAGGGCGCGTCCGCCGAGAAACAGGAAGGGCCCGGCCAAGATCGCCGCCGACCATGGGGCGCGGGCCTCGCCCAGCGGTTGGGAGATCAGTATCTCGGCACTCATCGACGTGACGACGATCCCGAGGATCATGACCAGGTGGGTGTACGAGGCACGAACCGCCACCCCGGATGGTCGCCGGTCGAGCACTTCCCCGAGGACGAGCCCATGCGGCAGAAAGAAGGACCAGGCGATCAGTCCGGTGATCGCGAACGCGAGGGCGAAGGCACCGATCCTGACGATGTCGAGTCGGCTCTGGCTGAGGGTGATGCCGCTCGTCAGGATCAGTTCCCCGACCGCGATGACGAAGACCTGCCGGTGACGCTCCGCGATGTGATCACCCAGCACCCGCAGGTGCTCCTCCGGTAACCGTGGCAACCCGGGCACCCGCCAGCCGATGCCGACGCCCACGTAGTCCAGGACCAGCGCCACCGACCACACCGCCAGCCTCGGCGTCTCCGACAGGAACGCCCCCGTGATCCAGAGGACCGCGGTCGCGCCGAACCAGATCGCCGCTCGCACCGAACGCGTTCCGACCGGGTGACCACGCAGCGCCCCGGCGATCGAGAGGTGCCGTACGAGGTGCGCCGCGACGTTCGCCCCGGCGAAGACGAGACCGTGTCTACCGAAGGCCTCGGGTATGGAGGCGGCGAGCACCAACCCCGCGAACATCATCCCGGTGATGATCCACTGCACGAACGGCTCGCCCGGGTCGAGCCAGTCGGTCGTACGGGCCGCACCGACCCAGACCCACCAGATCGCCGCCAGGAGGACCAGGGTCCGTAGCGCGTTCTCCCAGCCGAAATCGCGCAGGAGCTGCTGCGAGAGCTGGGTCAGCGCGAAGATGATGGCCAGGTCGAAGAAGAGTTCGAGGAAAGAGATCTCCCGAGGCTGTCGGCCATTCCGCAGGAGCCGTTCCGCTCTGGTCCGCACCACAGCTCGTCCGCCTCATGATCGTGCTACCGAATATTCGTATCACGGTCGAGGAACTGACCGGGCTGTTATGCGGTGCAGCCGGGGGCAACGGATCGGTGGCCGAAGCACTCGACCACAGACGGGCACGGGCGTCGCCACCGGTCCGCGTGGGCGCGGCGGGCCGCTCGGTGATGTCCCCACCGGACGGCCCGTCCGCAACCCTCGCCGGATCAGGCGCGGGAGAGCTGCTCGCGGTGGTCGTGGATGAACTCGGCGATGCCCCGCGGCGACCGGCCGACGATCCTGGCGACATGGTCGTTGGTGAAGTCCCCCCACCCCGAGCCGTAGGCGACCCGGTATTCGGTCAGAACCTCCGCCGTCCAGTCGTCGAGGCCCGCCTGAAGCAGGTTGCGGTGCGTCTGTTCAGGGCTCTGCGGTACGTACCGCGCCGGTCGCCCGAGTGCCCGGCTGGCCTCCTCGGCCGCCTGGTGCAGCGAGATGCTCTCCGGGCCGGTGAGCGTGTAGATCATGCCGTCGTGTGGATCAGGTGCGACGAGAATCTCGGCCGCGACCGAGGCGATGTCCCGTACGTCGACCGCACCGACCCGCGCCTCGCCGAAGAGCCCGTGGAGTTCCTCTCCGGCCAGGGCTCCGAGCAGGTTCTGCATGAAGTGGCTCGGCCGCAGGATCGTCCAGGCGATGCCCGAGTGGCGCAGTTCGGTGTCGGAGAGCGCGTGCAGCCGGCCGTTTCGGGTGGGAGCGTCGTGCGCGGCGCCGATCGCGGAGAACCTGACGACGTGTCGCACCCCGGCCTGCCGGGCGGCCCAGAGCGCGTTCATGCTCTGGCTCGGTGCGAGGGGACCCATCGCGGTCAGCAGCCACAGCGTCGTCACTCCGTCGAACGCCGGCGTCAGTGTGGCGGGACGGTCCAGGTCACCGACGGCGAAGTCGACGCCGTCGAGGTCAGGTGCGCGCGACTTGTCCCGGACGAGGGCGCGTACCGGCGCCGTGCCGGCGAGTTCACGCAGCACCTCGCTCGACACCATGCCGGTTGCTCCGGTTATCAGGATGGTCATGACTCTCCTTCGGTTACGCGGGTCGCGATCCTGGCGAGGCAGGTCCGCGACAGGCATGCGGCGGTGCCGCCGCGCCGGGCGGACCGGTGGACCGTGGCGGGTGGGTGTCCCGCCGTCGCGTCCAACGGTCGGCCGTACTGTCGTGCGGGTCGGCACGGTGGTGCCGCCGACGATATAGTCCAAAAATGAGACCGTCCAATGATTGGACTAAACATGAGGCGCAGCACACAGAAGGAGCAGGATCCCGACCTCGGCATCCTGGCCGTCCAACTCTCCGCACGGGTCCAGCGCGAGATCTTCACGCGCGCCGCGGACCACGGGTTCCATGACGTCAGGCCCCGTCACGGCGCGGTCATGGCATACCTGGACGTGGAGGGCACCCGCCCCGGCGAGCTGGCCCGGCTGGCAGGGCGCAACAAGCAGACGATGGGCGCGATCCTCGACGAACTGGAGCGGCTGGGCTACGTCCGGCGCACCCCCGACCCGGCCGACCGCCGGGCCAAGCTGATCGTGCCAACAGAACGGGGACTCCGATTCATGGAGGTCTCCGACGGCATCGTGGACCTGATCGAACAGAACCTCTCCGACACGCTCAGTCCGGACGGGTACCGGGAATTCAGGGCCGCGCTGCGCAGCGGTGTGGCGAGCCTCCCGGCAACCGGCCACGACACCGAGGGCTGAGGCGACCGCACGGCAACCCGCGTCCGCGGTCTCCACCGATCACCGACGGAAGCCTTCACGGCCCCCTTCACCCAGTCCTCGATCCGGCCACCACCCAACAGTGGCATCGGCAGCGGCCATGGGCGGTGCCGCTACACGGCGAAGAGCAGCAGCAGGCCGGCGACGGCGTAGAGGATCATCAGGACAAGCAGCGGGAGCCGCCCACGTGTCGCCTCGGTCGGGGCGAACAGCCGCAGTGCCCGGTCGTGGGCGAGCAGCGTACCGACGAGGTGGCCGAGCACGATCACGGTGATCTGGAGGTTCACGACCCCGGTCGGGGTGACGAGGTCCGTACGGGTCGACCAGCCGGCGGTGCCGAACACGTTCGCGCCGGTGTCGAGTGGGTCGGAGAGCAGTGCGATGGTCCGCTGGCCCTCCAGGACCAACAGCGAGTAGTAGTGCGCGACGAGGTAGCCGACCATGACCGGCACCATCGAGTGCACCAGCTCTCCCGGCATTGACGTCGGGTCGGCGTTGCCCCGTCGGGCGGCGGCACGGGTCGCGGTCACGTATGCCAGGCCGACTGCCACGATGACGCCGACCAGGCCGGCGCTGCCGGTGAGCACCGTCGGCAGCCCGCTGGCCCGCTGGAAGCGCAGCCAGAACAGGGCGTCGGAGATGCCGTCGTACATGGTCGACCCGAGCAGCACCACCACGACGGCGACCAGGCCCGGGGCTGGTACGAGCGAGGCGATCCCATCCAGCGGGTTCCGCCACAGCAGGACCCCGTCGGCACCGCGGCCGATCACCGCGAGGCGGCCGACCACTGCGCTGAGCACCTCGAACGGGTCGCCCCGGTCGAACCATGCGGCGCCGTACAGCACGGCGCCGACGAGCATCGCGGTCAGGTATGTGGCGAGCCAGGCGCCGATGACGGGCAGGGTCGCGCGCCCGGGCGCGACGAGTTCCAGCCAGACGAACGCGAGCAGGCCGGCGGCGGCCGGCCAGTACCCCAGCCGGGGTGGCAGTGGCCGGAGAC
This sequence comes from Micromonospora sp. NPDC050417, assembly GCF_044458865.1. Classification (NCBI taxonomy): domain Bacteria; kingdom Bacillati; phylum Actinomycetota; class Actinomycetes; order Micromonosporales; family Micromonosporaceae; genus Micromonospora; species Micromonospora sp. NPDC050417. The sequence goes on along the minus strand of NZ_JBITIH010000013.1, from coordinate 10,404 downwards.
CGACGGCCGGGTCGCGACGCAGGGCGAGCGCGGCGATCAGGTGCAGGGTGCGTACCGGGTTCAGCGCCCGCCATACCGGCCCGAACGTCAGCGACAGCGGCACCAGACCGACCCAGAAGAGCACGTAGAACGCCCCGGCGGTGGGATTCTGCGCGGTGTCCGGACCGGCGAGCAGGCCCACGCAGAACCAGCCGGCGAGGGCGAGGCCGAGCAGGCGTACGCCCCCACCGCAACCGGCGGAGCCGAGCACACGGGCCAGTGGTACGGGCACCGGCCGACCGGCCGCGTCGTCGGTGTCGAGTCGAGGTTGGCGCCAGTGCGTGCCCAGGGCGAGGAGCGTGACGATCAGTACGAGAGCCACGCCGACGACCAGCTCGGTGAGCGATACGGGCAGATCCTGCCGGCCTCCCACCCCGTGTGCCAGCGCCGGCGGTGCGGGTGTCATCGGACGGCGGGCGGACGGTCCGCGAGCACGGCCCGGGCACGGGCGAGAAGGCCGTCCCGGAGTATTTCTCGGCGATCCATCAGCTACTCCTCCCACCGGGAGGGTGGCACGGTGACGGTCCTCCCGGAGAAGTAGTCGACGACTGACGCCAAAGAGTTCCGTCGATGTCCGCAGCTCCCGCAATCGGGCGCCCGGAGAGGCAGATGGCGCGACATGCCTATCTGTCAATCGCCACCTTGCCTACCGTGGTGACTGTCCGTGACACTGCGGTGGCCGTAGGAGGTTGTCATGCGTCGTATCGGGATACTGGCCGGACTGGTGATCGCAGGGCTGTTGGTGGCATCACCGGCCCAGGCGTTCGCGCACAACGCGGTACACAACACGTACCTGCACGCGGTACTGGACGCGCTGACGCTCATCGTGGTCACCGCTCCGCTGTGGACCGCGTACGCCTGGGGTCGCACGCGGCGCGGCCTGCTCCTGGCACTGGTCGCGGTGGTCCAGGTGCCGGTGGCCGTCATCGGCTTCGTACCGATCGACAATCCGACGGTCCACCTGGCCGCGTTCGCCACCGCCCTGGCCCTGACCGCTGGCTCACTCTGGGCGGTCCGCCGCGCGCCGCAGGCGGAACCGCTTCCCGGGGTAGCCGATTGACCCGCTCGCTCCGGAACTCAACAACGGAAGGTGCCGTGGGACGACGAAACCGGCCGGGGCCAACCCGACGGCCAGCTCATTCGGCCGGAACCGGTGACGTCGTCCCTTCCGTGATCCAACGTCCGTCGGGCGTACGGACCTCGAACCCGACCACCGCCGCCTCCGGTCGTTCCCGGACGACCCGCACCGACGGGCACCCGACGGTGGGCGGATGCCAACCGCCGTCGGCGGCACGGACCGCCGAGGCGCGACAGTGCTCCTCGTCGGCGTACCCCCAGGCCATCAGCAGTTCCCGACCGCCGTACCAGTAACGCCCGACGGTGGCGGTCCGGCCGTTGTCGTCACGGTGGTAGAACCGCGCCGTCAGGCCAGGTACGGCCACGCCCTCGAACGCCGCATCACTCTCACTGCGTTGCAGCCGGTACGCGCCGAGGTCCGGCAGGGTCATACGCTCGGTCTCCATGAACGAAGGGTGTCGCCCGCCGGCCGCCGGTGTGCACGCTTCGCCGGCATAGGCCGCCGGTGTCCACCGCACGGGTGACCGGCACGCCGGTCGGGTCAGCTCCCGGCTGGCGCCGGTGATGTCGGCACCGTCGTGTCCGTACGCCGTCCGCGTACCGCACCGACGATCACGTCGACGACGAGGAACCCGAGCAACGGAACACCGAACAGCGGCAGCACCCAGCCGATCGCGAAGACCACGGGCACACCGACGGCGATCACCCAGGCCGGAAGTTTCTGCCAGGCACCCCGGGCGACCGGCGGCGCACCGACGACGGCCCGCCGGTCGGCACGGGTCGGCCGGCGCTGCCACCACATCCGGTAACCCCAGACGATCACGCAGAGCAGTCCGAGCGCGAGTGCGGCCAACAGGATCTGGTTCGCCAGGCCGAACAGGTTCGCCATGTGCGCACTGATACCCAGACTGCTCACCTTCGCCAGCAGCGGCCAGTCGGCGAAGTCGCTGCGGGCCACGACCGTGCCGGTGGCGGGGTCGATCGCGGCCCGGTCCTTGCGCACCGGCCAGGTGTCGTCGACCTGCGTCACGGTCCACGCCGAGGAGGCGTCGACGGGCAGGCCCACCTCGACCGGGCCGGTCAACCGGTTGTCCCGGGCGACCCGGAGCACCTGGTCGATGGCGGCCGGGTCAACCGACACGGGCGCGGGGGCCTGATCCCCAGCGTGGTGCCCTCCCCCGGCCTCCGGCCGACCAGCACCGGTCAGCGAGGTCGACAACTCCGGGGTACGGGCATCGACCGCGTCCAGACCCGTGCTGAAGTTCGCCCCCGCGTACCGTGACCAGGTCAACCCCGTCGCGGACAGGAACAACAGACCGACCACAAGCCACACTCCGGTGCTGGCGTGCCAGCCACGGGTACGCCGCACACCCTTACGGGCGGCAAGATCCGGCAGCACCAGGCGGCGCACCCTGCCCCTGGCACCCCGCTGACGGCGCCACCACAACGCCAACCCGCCGAGCGTGACCACCCACAACCAGCTCGCCGCGAACTCCGAGTAGTGCCGCCCCACCACACCCAGATGCAGATTGCGGTGCAGGTCGTCCAGCCAGGTCCGCACCGGCGTGTACCCGAACCAGGTTGTCAACTGCCCCTTCACCTGGGCCGTGTACGGGTCGACGTACACACTGTGCTGCTTCTCGCCGAGTTCCGGCGCGGTGAACACCACCTGGGTGGTGGTGTCAGGCGCCCCGACGGCGACGTACGAGAGCGTGCCGTCGGGATGGGTCGCCCTGGCCGCGGCCACCTGCTCCGAGAGGGGACGAGCCGTCCGGCCAGCGGGCTCGGCGTGCAACTCGGTGTCGTAGACGATCGCGTCGAGTTGCGGGGTGACCGTGTACGCGAGCCCGGTCAACGCCGCCACGACGAGGAACGGTGCCACCAGCACACCGGCGTAGAAGTGCAACCGCAGCAGCAACGCGCCCAGCCCGGAGGACCGGCGTGCCGCAGTCGGCTCGTCCGACGTGACCGGGGGCGGCGCTTGCCGAGGCTGCTCGGCCTGGGCGGAGGTGATGGACATCGGCTCCTCGATCGAACTCGCGTCCGGCGTCGTACACCGGCTCCTGATTCTGGTCAAGGCTCCGCCCGCAGGCCCCCCACCTGCCGTGACGTCGCCGGACGCCGACAGCTACCGGCGTCCGCTCAAGTAGTCGATGTCTGCCCCGGAGAAGTTCCCGGCCTCCGCGCAGCCGGCGGAACCCTCTCGCGTCACCACCGGTTGGCGAAGCGGCACCAGAGGGTCGCCGCGACCTGGAACTTTCGTGGCCGTGCGAGCGACCAACACCGGGGTGCCACCAACAGCGCCCGTCCCGCCCGGGCGCCTCGGCGCCGCCGTGAGGAAGAAGGCTCTCTCCATGAACCGCGCCCTGCTCCTGCGGACGGCAACGGTGGTCGCCGGCAGCGCCGCCCTGATCCTCGGTATGGTCCTGCCCGCATCGGCCCACGTGACGGTGAACCCGAGCACCGCCACCCAGGGCGGCCACGCCAAGGTGGCCTTCCGCGTACCGAACGAGAAGGACGACGCCGAGACGGTCAAGGTCGAGGTCAGCCTTCCCGCTGACAAGCCGATCTCGTCGGTGTCGCTGCGGCCCGTCAACGGTTGGACAGCTCAGAGCGAAACCACGAAGCTGGCCACCCCGGTCACCGTCAACGGCAGCGAACTCACCGAAGCCGTCACCAGGATCACCTGGACGGCCGATGCCGATGCCGCGATCAAGCCCGGCCAGTTCCAGGAGTTCGAGGTCTCCCTCGGCCCACTACCCGCCACCGACCGACTCGTCCTCAAGGCACTCCAAACCTATTCCGACGGCGACGTCGTCCGGTGGATCGACGAACCCGCACCCGGGACCGAGCCCGAGCACCCCGCACCCGTACTCACCCTGGCCGCCCCCACGGCAACCACGAGCGCCACCCCCGCTCCCGCCGCACCGACCACGGAGGGCGACAGCGGCGACGGCGGCAACGGCAACGCGTACGGCGTCGCCGGCCTCCTGCTCGGCCTCGCCGGCCTCGTCACGGCGCTGCTGGCCTACCGTCGGGCAGCACAGACTCCGGAGAACCGCTGACAGCACGAGGGCCGTCCCTCGGCATCCGACTCACCGGTGAGCGTGATTGCCCGGAGGTAGTCGTCGAGGACGAGTCGGGGTCCATGGTCACCGTGCGGGTGCCGCTCGTGCCGCCGGACCACTGGGTTGCCGACCATCGACAGCGTCCGGGGCAAGTGATGAGTTACTGGGTTCCGCTGCTGTCAGCGTAGGGATACGGGCACCGGCCAGCAGACGAGCGCGCGTCCAAGGGTGAGGATCCATCGCGGAAGAACCCTCGCTCGTGAACTGACCGATCGGTCAGGCATACTGACGCGGACGGAGGTGATCGCGCTGACACGCAACCACACCCGGGAGGACATCCTCTCCGAGGCCGCCAGACTGTTCGCGCGAGCGGGCTTCAAGGGCACGTCGCTGCACGACATCGCGGTGGCGGTGGGCTGTTCGAAGGCAACGCTGCTCTACCACTTCGCCAGCAAGGACGCGCTGCTCTTGGCGCTCGTCGAACCCGCCGTACAGGAGTTGCGCGCCCTGGACGGCCGTCTTGCCACACTCGATGGTGAGGACGCTCGCGCCACGGCCATCGACGGCTTCGTCGACTTGGTGCTCCGGTACCGCCGACAGGTCACCCTCGTCTACGACAGCCTGCAGGCGGCCGAGATTCCACGGTTCCCTGGCATCGACGCCCTGGCCGAGCGCCTGGTACGCGCGTTCGCCGGCTACTCCGACGAGCCGGTCGACGACATCGCCGCGAGGGTCGTCCTCAGCGGCATCTGCACCGTCGTCATCGAACACGGCGACTCCGACGGCATCGAGCTCCGCGACGCACTCACCACAGTGGCCGCGCGGGTGCTGCGACCCAACCCCCGCCCCCGACAAGAAAGTTGACATGGCAACCATCCTCTACCGGCTCGGCCGGGCATCGTTCCGGCGCCGCCGGCTCGTCGTCGTGCTCTGGCTCGTCGTCCTCGCCGCGCTGGCCGGCTCCGCTGCTGCCTTCATGGGCGAGACCTCCGACAAGATCTCCATCCCCGGCACCGAGTCACAGCGCGCCCTCGACGCCCTCGCCCGCGAGTTCCCGGAGGCGTCCGGGGCCACCGGCGCGATCGTGCTGGCCGCGCCGGAAGGGCGACAGTTGGCCGACTACCGGGCCGCCGTCGACGAACTGGTCACAGAGGCAGGACAGCTGTCCGGCGTGGTCGGCGCCGTCAGCCCGTTCGACGCAAGGTCCATTTCGGTCGATGGGCGCTACGGGCTCATCCAGGTGCAGTTCGCCGAGCGGGCCGACGGCGTCACCGAGCCGCAGCGCACCGCGTACGAGGAAAGCGGTGTCGCCGCCCGGGCCGCAGGGCTGCGCGTCGAGCACGGCGGCGAGGTGATGTCCGCCCAGCCGGAGATCGGCAGCACCGAGGGACTCGGCGTCGTCGTCGCGCTCGTCGTCCTGCTCATCACCTTCGGCTCACTCGTCGCCGCCGGCATGACCATGCTGACCGCGCTGATCGGCGTCGGAGCAGGCATGGCCGGCCTGTACGCGCTCAGCGGCGTCGTGTCGCTGACCAGCACCGCTCCCGTCCTCGCCCTGATGCTGGGCCTGGCCGTCGGCATCGACTACGCGCTGTTCATCGGCTCCCGTTACCGCCAGAACCTCCTCGACGGCCACGAGCCCGAGGAGGCGGTCGGACGCGCTGTCGGCACCGCCGGCTCCGCCGTGGTCTTCGCCGGCGTGACCGTGGTCATCGCCCTCGCCGGCCTGGCGGTGGTGAGCATCCCGTTCCTCACCACCATGGGCCTCGCCGCCGCGGGCACCGTCGCGGTCGCCGTCCTCGTCGCCATCACCCTGCTGCCCGCGCTACTCGGCTTCGCCGGCCGCAAGGTGCTCTCCCGAGCCCAGCGCCGCGCCGGCGTCGCCGCGGCGTACACGGAGGGCTTCGGGTTCCGCTGGGCACGACTCGTCATCAGGCTGCGCGTACCGGTGATCCTGGTGGCGATCCTCGGCCTCGGTGCCCTCGCGCTACCCGCAGCGGACATGCGGCTGGGCCTGCCCGACGCGACCGCCGCGCCGGTCGGCACCCCCGCCCGGGACGCCGCCGACCTGACCAGGGAAGGCTTCGGCGCCGGCTTCAACGGTCGCCTCGTCCTCGTCGTGTCGAGCGACAACCCGGCCGCGACCGCGGCGGCGGCGCAGCAGGTGACCACCGCGCTACAGGGTACGGAGAACCTGCTCGCGGTCACCCCGCCGAACCTCAGTCAGGACCGGAAGACCGCCCTGCTCGCGGTCATTCCCACCACCGGCCCCACCGACCCGGCCACTGAGACGCTGGTGCACGCGGTCCGGGCGAAAGCCAGCACGGTCGACGGCGCCAGCATCGCACTCACCGGTCAGACGGCGATCGGCATCGACGTCTCCGAGAAACTCTCCGACGCCATGCCCTGGTACCTACTGCTCGTCGTCGGTCTCTCGGTGCTGCTGCTCATGCTGGTGTTCCGATCGATCCTCGTGCCGATCAAGGCGGCGCTGGGCTTCCTGCTCACCGTCGGCGCCACGTTCGGCATCACCGTCGCCGTTTTCCAGGAGGGCCACCTGGCCGGGCTGCTCGGCGTCGACACCCCGGGGCCGCTGGTCAGCTTCCTGCCGATCCTGCTCATCGGCATCCTGTTCGGCCTCGCCATGGACTATGAGGTCTTCCTGGTCTCCCGGATGCGCGAGGACTTCGTACACGGCGACACCCCGCGCCAGGCCACCATCAACGGCACCGGCCACGGCGCCCGCGTCGTCACTGCCGCCGCCCTCATCATGACGTCGGTGTTCGCGGGCTTCATCCTGGTCGATGACCCGGTGATCAAGAGCATGGGCTTCGCGCTGGCACTCGGCGTCGCCATCGACGCCTTCATCGTCCGGATGACGATCGTGCCGGCGGTCATCTCGCTTCTCGGTCACGCCGCCTGGTGGCTGCCGGCCTGGCTGCACAAGGCTCTACCGAACGTCGACATCGAGGGCGAGGGCCTGCGCAAGCAGCTCACCGTCGAGCCGCAGCGGGAGACCGTCAGCGTCTGAGGTCTCCCACCGTGGCGACACCTGGCGCAGCACCGGCCGGGGCCCGAGGGCGTGCGCAACAGGCCGCCTCGATGCCCCGGCCGCTCTGCACTGTGACGGCCCTCGCTGGCCTTGATGATCTCCTGGTGCGGTCAGGCCCAGACCCGCGGCCGAGACGAACTTCGGTACACCCAGGGTCTGCCGAACGGCGAGGTCAGACTGGCGTGTACTCGTCGTGGTGCAGTGCTCGCTTCCACACTTCGTCGAAAGCCTGCGAGTACATTCGCGCCTCGACCGGATCCTCCTTGATCTCAATCTCCACAAGATTTCCGCGTCCGTCGTGGTGGCCGGTGACCACCGTCAATCCGTCGAATACCCAGAAGTCGTTCGCGGGTACGAGCAACCGGGCCGTGTTGCGTCGGGGCAGCCAACGCACCTGTTCACCGGCGGCGATGTTGCGCCACGTCGTGGCGTGTTCGGAGCGGATGTAGTCACTGACGGGTTCGGAGACGATCCGAGCCCGGCGGATCTGGACGCCGCTGGCGACCGTACTGGAGATGAGCTCCAGCCATGGCGTCCACCACGTTGCCCGGTCGGACCGGTCGACAGGTAGGCCCTCCTGCCACAGACGAGACGTGGGCATGTCCTCAAGGTATTCGCTGCGCAGTTCGAGGTGGTCCGCTGATCGTTCACATCTTGAGAACAGCGCGCAGAACTCGTCAAGGGATGCCATGTTCCCACCTCCTGTAGGGCTCTGCATGTCAACGGGGCGACGACCACTTGGGTTGCGCACAGGGACGCTGCTTCTCGTCGCGGACCCGAACGGCATCCCGGCGCCTCGTCGCCTGCCGCGAGCCGTCTACCTCGTGGTCGAACTGCTTCGGCGGCGGCTCGGCGGACGGCGGATCGAGTCGTGTACGGGGCCCAGGACCGGCCGCGTGACCCATGCGGTTGCGGCCAGTGCCGTACCGATGCCCACCAGTTGAAGCATCGCGCCGCCCCGAGTGCCGACGTCGAGCAGTGCCGCCGTCATGGCGACCAGCGGTCCGGCTGCCAGAAGCCCGGCGATCGTGCCCGCCTGCACGAGCATCCTCCGCAGCGCGAACACGCGGCCCTGCGCTTCGGGCGTGATCGCGTCCTGCCACAGCACCTGCGAGCAGGAGACCACCACCGGCACACCGAACGAGAACACGAATGCGGCCACGCAGAGCACGACGGGCTTCGGATAGAGGCCCGCCACGATGACAGCGGCGGCGCTGACCGTGGTGGCCGCCCGGATCCACTCAAAACGGCGACGCGGACCGCGCCACAACGACATGGCGAGGCTGCCGGACGCGAGGCCAAGACCGGCCGCCGTGCTCACCACGGCCACGGCCACGCTCTGCCGTGCTGGGGGCACATCCGCCAGGATCAGTGGTAGCAGCAGGACGGGCGCGGCGGCCTGCACGGCGAACAGGGCGGTCGCCAGGCGCAGCAGGTACACGAGACGAGGGTCGTCTCGGATGAGACGCCGTCCCACCCGGATCTCCGCTCGCCATCCCGGCCGGTCCGCTGCGGCCGGTCCGGTCACCGTACCCGGCTCGGGAAAACGCACCACGGCGAGCGTGAGCAGCCCGAAGGCGATCGAGGCCGCGTCGACCAGGAGAACCACGGTGAGACCGCCCACGGTGAGCAGCGCAGTGGACAGGGCCGGGCTGAGCAGTTGGGCGGTCGACAGGGCCGTCTGCGTCATCGCGCCGGCCCGCCCCCGCTGCGCGGGTGAAACCATCGTGGTCACCGCCGCGGAGAGGGCCGGCCATTGAAAGGCTGCGCAGCCGGACTGGACGGCGACCAGCAGGTAGATCTGCCACACCGCGAGGTGGCCGGTGCTCTGGACGGCCACCAGCGCCACGCTGCCGCAGAGCGCGACCCCGTCCGCGCAGAGCAGGATGGTCCGCCGGCGATACCGATCGACGAGCACGCCGGCCCACGGAGAGAGCAGCAGGCCGGGCACGAAGGCGAGGAACAGGCCGATCGAGTACTGGGTGACCGACTGGGTCTGCTGGTACACCCACAGGCTGAGCGCGAATGCGCTGGTCTTCGAACCGAGCACGCTGATGAGGCGGCCGGCCCAGATGGGGAGGAACGTGGTCACGAGAACGTGGCGGCGAGCACGACCCCTACGTGGGCGAGTGGTTCGTGCCCGCACATCCCGGCATGGTCGGAGTCGACCGCATGGACGTCCAGCGAGCCGGACACGTACGGCTGCCACTGCCGCTTCGCGCCCTCCGGGGTGAAGCGGCCCCGGGTCGCGGTGAAGTGGATCGCGTCGCCCCGGAACTGCGGCGGTTCGGCGCCGTGGTGGAGGCGCATACCGGTACGCACGTTCCGCAGGTAGGTCCGGACATGCTCCTCCCCCACGGTCCAGGGGAGGGCGTCGTCGACGAGGCGTGCGGTGTCCGGTGCCGTCAACGGGGCGGGAACGGTCGCCGGGTCGACGCCGGCCGCGCGCAGCAGGTCGGCGAGGAGCGTCTCGTCGTTCGGTAGTGGCACCGGCGCGGTGGCCGGATACGCGTCCATCATCGCCAGCAGCGCCACCGCGTCACCGTCGCCTTGCAGTGCCACGCCGACGGCTTGGGCGAGGGTGCCGCCCGCCGACCAGCCGAGCAGGTGGTACGGGCCGGCAGGTTGGATCCGGCGGATGTGCCGGACGTACCAGGCGACCAGGTCGGCCGTGTCCGGGTCGGGCTGCCCGGCATCGAGCAACGGCGCCTGGAGTCCGTAGATCGGCCGGTCGGCGTCCAGGTGTTGGGTCAGGCCCGCGTAGCACCAGCTCAGACCGCTGGCGGGAGGCAGGCAGAAGAGTGGTGGCAGGGTGCCGTGCGAGCGCAACGGGAGAACCGGCTGGAACGGATCGCCGCTCCGCTCGTCGGTGAGCAGCGGGGCCAGCGCCGCGACGGTGGGGTGCTGGAACAGACTGACGAGGGGGAGATCGGCGCCGAGGTCGGCACGGATTCTGCCGATCAGTCGGGTGGCGAGTAGGGAGTGGCCGCCGAGGTCGAAGAAGTCATCGTCCACACCCACACCGTCAACGCCGAGAACCTCGGCGAACGCCTCACACAACACCTCTTCCTCAACCGTGACCGGCCCACGACGAGCCACGACCGGCGTAAGGTCCGGCACCGGCAACGCCTTCCGGTCGAGCTTGCCGTTCGCCGTCAACGGCAACGC